>JBEKGQ010000093.1:0-13665 GCA_050012715.1 Polyangiaceae bacterium | reverse complement strand
CCAGACCGCCGGCTTCGACTGCCCCGGCTGCGCCTGGCCCGAGCCCGCGCACCGCGACACCATCGAGTTCTGCGAGAACGGCGCGAAGGCCGTCCTCAGCGAGGCGACCGTCCGCCGCGCGGGACCGGAGCTCTTCGAGCGATTCAGCGTGGCGGAGCTCGCCGCCCAGGGCGACCGCTGGTGCAACGACCAGGGGCGCCTCGTCCAGCCGATGGTGCTCCGCCCTGGCGCGACGCACTACGCGCCCATCGACTGGGAGGACGCGTTCGCGCTGATCGCGCGCGAGCTCCGCGCCCTCGCCTCGCCCGACGAGGCGGCGTTCTACACGTCGGGTCGCACGAGCAACGAGGCGGCGTTCCTCTACCAGCTCTTCGTGCGCGCGTTCGGGACCAACAACCTCCCCGACTGCTCGAACATGTGCCACGAGTCGAGCGGCGCGGGCCTGCAGGAGACCATCGGCGTCGGCAAGGGGACCGTGCTGCTCGAGGACTTCGACGCGGCGGAGGCGATCTTCGTCGTCGGCCAGAACCCGGGGACGAATCACCCGCGGATGCTGACGACGCTCGAGGCCGCGGCCAAGCGCGGGGCGACCATCGTGAGCGTGAACCCGATGGCGGAGCTCGGGACGATGCGGTTCGCGCACCCGCAGAACCCGGTGGCGCTCCTCGGGGACGCGACGCCGATCGCCCGGATGCACGTGCCGGTGCGCATCAACGGCGACGTCGGCTTCTTCCAGGGCGTCATGAAGGCGATGCTCGAAGAGGAGGACCGCGCCCCGGGCCGCGTCGTCGATCGCGCGTTCGTCGAGGAGCACACGGGGGGGTACGCCGAGCTGGCGGAGGCGCTGCGCACGCGCCCCTGGCCCGAGCTGGAGGCGTCGAGCGGCGTCACCGAGGAGACGATGCGCGCCGCGGCGCGGGTGGCGATCGAGTCGCGCGCCACGATCGTGACGTGGGCGATGGGGATCACGCAGCACGTGAACGCGGTCGACAACGTGCGGACGATCGCGGCCTTCCTGCTGCTCCGGGGCATGATCGGCAAGCCCGGAGCCGGCGCATGCCCGGTGCGCGGGCACTCCAACGTGCAGGGGGACCGCACGATGGGCATCTGGGAGAAGATGCCCGACGCGTGGCTCGCGAGGCTCGGCCGCGAGCTCGCGTTCGAGCCGCCGCGCGCGCACGGGCTCGACGTGGTCGCGTCGATTCACGCGATGCTCGAGGGGCGGGTGAAGGTCTTCTTCGCGATGGGGGGCAACTTCCTCTCCGCGGCGCCCGACACCGAGCGCACGACGGAGGCGCTCCGGCGGTGCCGGCTGACGGTGCACGTGTCGACCAAGCTGCACCGCGGGCACCTCGTGACGGGGCGGACGGCGCTCATCCTGCCGTGCCTCGGGCGCACCGAGCTCGACGAGCAGGCCGGCAAGCCGCAGTTCGTCACGGTGGAGGACTCGATGGGCATCATCCACGCGTCGCACGGCTCACTCCCCCCCGCGAGCGAGCACCTGCTCAGCGAGACGCGCATCGTCGCCCGGCTCGCGCGCGCCACGCTCGCCGACCGCCCGCCGCGGATCGACTGGGACGAGCTCGCGGACGACTACGACCGCGTGCGCGATCTCATCGCGCGCGTCGTGCCGGACTGCGAGGGATACGTCGAGCGGGTGCGGGAGCCGAGCGGCTTTCACCTGCACAACCCCGCGCGCGACCGGGTGTGGGCGACGGCGACGGGCAAGGCGCACTTCGTGGCGTGCGCGCTGCCGGACTACGGGCTCCAGCCCGGGCAGCTCCTCATGATGACGGTGCGCAGCCACGACCAGTACAACACGACGATCTACGGGCCGGACGACCGCTACCGCGGCATCCGGGGGGGCCGGCGCGTCGTCCTGATGAACGCGGACGACGCGCGCGAACGCGGCCTCGCGGCGGGCGACGTGGTCGACGTCACGAGCCACGCCGACGACGGGGAGCGGTGCGCCCGTCGCTTCGTCGTCGTGCCGTACGCGATCCCGCGCGGTTGCTGCGCGACGTACTTCCCCGAGGCGAACGTGCTCGTTCCGCTGGGATCCGTCGCGCGCACGAGCAACACGCCGGCGAGCAAGTCGGTCGTGGTGACGGTCGCGCGGTCCGCCGGGCCGCCCGCTCACTTGGCGCAGCGGAAGCCGATGCCGTAGCTGCGCTTCGTGGGCGAGTCCTTGTAGCGGAACGTCGGCCGCACCCACGACGGGTACGAGCCGTTCCACGCCCCGCCGCGGATGACCCGCTCGGTGCCGTCGGGCGGGCCCTTCGGGTCCTTCTGCTCGCCGGACGCGTAGGGCCCGTAGTAGTCGGCCACCCACTCCCAGACGTTGCCCACCACGTCCTGGATCCCGTACCGCGAGGCGCCCTTCGGGAAGCTGCCGACGGGGGCGGTGTTCGCGAACCCGTCGTCGGCGTCGTACATCGCCTTCTCTTCGATCCCGTTCTTGACCCCCCAGGCGACGCACTCCTTGCCGCATGCGTTCATGTGCGCGGACGCCGGATCGTCGTCCCCCCAGGGATACTTGCGACCGTCGGGGCCGCGGGCGGAGAACTCCCACTCGGCCTCGGTGGGCAGGCGCTTGCCGTCCTCGTGGCAGAACTTGTCGGCCATGTCCCAGTCGACGCAGTTGATCGGGTGTCGGGCCTTGCCGGAGGGATCGCGGACGTTGCAGAGCGGATCGAAGGCCTTCCGCTCCTTGTCGGCGATGCCGTCCCACTCGTTCGTCGTCCCGGCGCGCTTGCACCGCCCGCTGTCGCTGCAGTTCTTGTACGCGTCGACCGTGACCTCGAACTGGTCCATGCAGAAGGGATGGATGACGACCTGGTGGGCGGGCTTCTCGAGCGGCAGCCCGTCGTCGCTGCCCATGAAGAAGCTGCCGCCGGGGATCTGCACCATGCCGGCCGGGCAGCCGGCGGCGACCGCGGACGCGGACGGGGCGGCGGCGCTCGTCGCGGAGCTCGCGCTGGCCGCGGAAGGGGGCACGGCGGGGTTCGTCGCCGAGGTCCCCGCGGTGGGGCCGGACCCGCGACCGAGGAAGAACACCGCGCCCCCGATCGCCGCGACGGCGGCGACGCCGAGGGCGACGAAGAGGCCCATCTTGCCCGAGCCAGGGCTGCGTCCGGTCGTCGTCGTCGCCGTGCGCGGGACGGTGGCGACGGCTCCGACCGCGGGCTGCGCCACGGACGCGACCGCGATCGTCGGCGCGCTCTCGACCGGGTTGGGCACGCTCGGGATGCTGCGCCCGGGCATCGGATCGGTCATCCCGCGCAGGGGATCCATGCGCAGCGCCTGCCGCAGGGCGTTCCAGAACTCGCCGGCGGACTGCCAGCGCGCGGTCGGCTTGATCGCGACTGCCTGGAGGAAGATCGCCTCGACCTCGTCGCTCACCGGCGCGCCCAGCGTCCGCGGCGTCGGCCGGCGGTCGGTGTTCGCGGCCGCCACCGCGAGCTGGAGGAAGTCGTCGCCCTCGAGCGGCTCTTTGCCCGAGACGAGCTCCGCGACGATGAGCGCGAGCGAGAACACGTCCGTCCACGGACCGGTCGAGCCGTGGGTGCGCGAGAACTGTTCCGGCGCCCCGTAGGCGGGGGTGAAGCTCGTCACCTGCCCGCTCGTCTTGTTGAACGAGCCGGCCATCTTCTGCGCGTCGTTCACGACCTTCGCGATGCCGAAATCGAGGAGCTTGACCGTGTTCTCGCCACGCGGGTCGCCGATGACGAAGACGTTGCCCGGCTTGATGTCGCGGTGCGCGATGCCCTTGCGGTGCGCCAGCGCGAGCGCCTCGGCCGCGGGGTCGAGGAGGCGCACGGCGTCGGCGACGCTGCGCAGCGGCAGCGATCGGGCCCGCTCGTCCTCCATGACCGCTTCGAGCGTCGCGCCCTCGAGCCACTCGAGCACCATGTAGGGGATGTGCTCCCCTTTCGGCGTCTGGAGCATCCCGATGTCGCGTGCCTGGACGATAGCGGCGGTGCGGGCCGAGAGATCCGCGAGGAGCGCGCCCTCTTGGACGAACTCGTCGAGGAGCCGCTGCCGGTCCTTTTCGGAGAACTCGCCGAGCGCCTTGAAGACCTTGAGCGCCACGGGCCGCTTCCAGATGGTGTGCATCGCGCGATAGACCGTCGCGAAGCCACCCTCGCCGACGACGGCCTCGACGGCGTACTTGTCGGCAATGGTCCGACCGATTAGCTGAAGCGTGTCGTTCCCAGGCACTTGGCCTCCCTCGCTCTCCGAGTAGACGTGCGGGATGATACCCGGTCGTTACGCACGGAAGCATCGACTGGTTTCAAGCCAGCCTCCCTTGCGGGAGCCTGGCTCAGACAATCCGCTCGCAAGCTCGCGGGGTATGTGCAAGCCAGCCTCCCTTGCGGGAGCCTGGCTCAGACAATCCGCTCGCAAGCTCGCGGGGTATGTGCAAGCCAGCCTCCCTTGCGGGAGCCTGGCTCAGACAATCCGCTCGCAAGCTTGCGGGGTATGTGCAAGCCGCCTTGACACACCCCGATCCACGGGCTTTAGTCCGCCCCCCCGCTGGTTCGAAGCGGGGCCAAGCGCGGGTAGCTCAGTTGGTAGAGCAGGGGATTGAAAATCCCCGTGTCGGCGGTTCGATTCCGTCCCTGCGCACCTCGGTCATCCCCTCCCCCCGGAGCGAGATGCCTCGAAGAGCAGCCGGTTTCGGGGGGCGGCCCTCGATATTATCCGTGTGGAGAGAATCCTCTTCGCTGTATGCTGGCGCCCCAACGATGCCCAGCAACTCACTCCGTTCCACACTCGATTCCCTCGCTTCCTCGTTCGCCGGGGCCGTTCTCGACGCCATCAAGGGTGCTTCCCTGCAGGAGCTACTCGCCGAGTCCGGTGCCGCCCCTCGCCGCGGACCCGGCCGCCCGCCGAAGGCGCCGAGCGCCAATGCCGCCAAGCCCGCTCGGCGCGCCAAGGGCGGTCGCCTGGCGCGGCGCTCGCCTGAGGAGATCGCCAAGACGCTCGACCGCATTCACGGCCTGCTCAAAGGAAAGAAGGCCGGTCTGCGCTCCGAGGAGATCCGCAAGGCGCTCAGCCTCGACGTTCGCGAGGTCCCCCGGGTCCTCAAGGAAGGGCTCGCGAAGAAGAGGCTGAAGAGCCGCGGTCAGAAGCGCGCGACGACGTACACCGCGAGCTGAGCGCCGGAGGCCTATTCGGCCGGGTCGGCGGAGGTCATCGGCGCCACATCGGCGGGCCAGCGCATCCGCTGGGTCGTCGCGAGCTTCACGATTCCGAGCGCGGCGAAGACGCGGATGACGAGGTACGCGGGGTCGATCTCGAACCACCGCGCGGCGAAGCTCGGGCTCATGCCGAACTTGTGGTGGTTGTTCTGAAAGAGCTCGCCGCTCGTCAGAAAGTCGAACACCAGCGTGTTCCGCGACTGATCGCCATTGTCGAAGTTCCGGTACCCGTAGCGGTGCCCACACCAGTTCACGATGGCGCCGTGAATGGGGCCCATCACGAAGTGGAAGGGCAGGAGCGCGAACATCCAAGGCGCGGTCGCGAACTTCACGTAGAAGAGGACGTACACCGCACCCCACCCGACCCGGGCAACCCAGTTCTGCCCGAGCTTGTCGAGAAGCGGCCACTCCGGCATGCCGCCGTCGAAGCGCGCCTCCGGCTCGAGACGGCGATAGGCGTAGTCGTCGTACTTCTTCTTCGTGGCCAGCATCATCGCCATCACGTTGCGGAAGTTCGTCGGGGAGTGCGGGTCCCTCGGCGTATCGCTGTATGCGTGATGCATCCGGTGGAGGATGGCGTAGCCGCGGGGGGTCAAGAAGCTCGAGCCCTGCGCGACGTACGTGCAGAGATAGAAGAACCGCTCCCACCCCTTCGACATCGTGATCATGCGATGGGCGCCGTAGCGATGCTGGAAGAAGGTCTGGAAGAAGACCGACGCCTGCCAGTGCGCGACGAAGAACACGAGGATGATCACGGGAAGGCTCCTGGGGTTGGGCTCGCGACCCCGGGAGACTGACGTAACTTCGGGCCCGCGCCCGTCATGGCTTCGTCAGATTTGACCGTCACCGTCGGCCAACGTGGCGCTTTTCATGGCAAAGGCGAGCTGCACGGGAACGTGGCCCGGGCGTGGGCCGTGACGGCCACGTAAACCCGCAGGTACGCCGCGTGCGGGTAGATCCCCGTCACCTCGACCCGGTCGACGTCGCCGCGGAAGCAACCCTTCTCGGTGCCGAACGTGAGGCCGTCCCCGAGCTTCGCGCGGGCGTCCCGCAGCCGCTCGCCCATGTCGAGGCGGAGGGCGGCGCGGGCCTGCTCCCGGATGCGGTCGCCGTCGGTCATCGCCTTCAGAGAGAGGAGGAAGCTGCGCGTCTCGATGGTGGGCTCGAGGTCGGGCACGCGGAGCTCGTTGTCGACCACCGCCGGGTGCCCGGTGAGGTAGAGGTCGCCGTCGAGGTCCGCGTCGATCCCCAGCTTGTGGACCGGCCCGGCGAGATGAAGCCGGAGGACGATCGACCCCTGCGACTCGTAGATCTCCGGCTTCTCCAGGTAGATCTGCGGGTACTCGGCGGAGAAGAACAGCTTGCCGTCCGTGAACGCCATCGTCATCGCGCGGGTCAGCTCGTCGTAGCGAGCGGCGATCGGGATGGTCACCGTGAACGGCCCCGGCGCAAGCGAAGCGACGTTCGAGAGCGGCGGGAGCGGCGGCGCGCCGTCCTCGTTCAAGTCCGGGCACGGCATCGTGATGGAGGGCGCGACGACGAGAGCGAGGTCCTTCTCCAGACCGTCCGCCAGCACCGTCGGTCCGGCCTCGACCTCGAGCACCTTCAGCCGGGCGCACGCTCTCGCCTCCCCCACCGGCAGGTCGATCGGTCGCGAGACGCGCGCGTACGCCTCTTCGAGGAGCGGCCGCAGATCGTACGTGAAGTCCCTCAGCTTCTCGCCGATCGCGTCCGCGATCTTCCCGTAGATGCCCGCGATCCGGTCGGCCAGGGCGAGCCGCGCATCCGAGGACGTGACATGCACGTCGACCGACTGCAGCTTGATCGCGTACCCGGAGCTCACGATGGGCTCCGCCTCGATGCGCAGCTCGAGCGGCACCTCCAGCTTCTCGAGCGGCAGGGCCACCCGCACCTGGATCTTCGTCGTGAGCACGACGCGCCCCTGCGAGAACCCCACGACGAGCGCCCCGCGCTCCCAGGTGTAGCCGCGCGACGCGCCGAGCAGCGGGAACGTCCCCTCCCCCGTCTTCGGCGCCGCGTCGTCGAGCGCGGCGCGCATCGCCGCCGACGTGACCGCCACGTGGGTGACGATGCGCGCGGGCTCGGGATCAGCGAGCGGCGCCCCCTCGGAGGCGAGCGGCCGCGGCGGATAGACGGGGCCGAAGCGCGAGCAGCCGGGGAGGGCGAGGACGACGAGCGAGGTCGCGAGCGAGGCGAAGAGCGTGACGTACGGTCGCATGAGGCGGTGCGAGCAACATAGGCGACCGCCACGCGACTCGCGACGTCCCCGCCGCGCCAGCCGTCAGTACGGCTCGTCGGCGGGCTTCGTGCTGGAGAGGATGTTCCCGGAGGGCTTCAGCTGGAACGCCTGCGGCGCCGGCGCGGCCGCGTACGGCATCATGAAGGCGCTGTTCATCGAGTTCACGCGCGGGAAGAGGAAGTTCGGCACGTGCGCCCAGTCGCCGAGGAGGATGCTCGTCCCCGTGCCGCCGAGGTGCGCGAGCGCGTCGTACGCGTGAATCTGCACCTCCATCGGCGTGATGCCGGCCGTCTCGGCCCGCCGCTCCGCGGCGTGGGCGCCGGCCATCTGCCGGGCCGCCTCGGCGTCCGCGCGGGCTTCGATGATCTTCGTCGTCGCCGACGCCTCGGCCTTCAGCTGGCCGACCACGAGCTCGGCCCTGGCGGCCTTCTTCTCCATCTCCATCGTCGCGAGCTGCTGCTCGGCCTGGAACTTCGCGGCGGCGGAGCGGGTGGCGACCTCGAGCTTCTGCTGCTCGGCTTCCTTCTCGAGCTCGAGCTTCCGCGTCATCGCGGCGGACTCGATCTCCGCCTTCTTCGCTGCGGTGGCGGCGTCGATCTGGGCCTGCTTCTCCGACTTCTGGATGGCGATCTCCCGCTCGTGCTGCTCGTTGTCGGTGTTCATGATCTGCATCTTCTTCTCGTGCTCGGCGGCGACGGCGGCCTGCTGCCGCGCCGCCTCCTGCACGCCCACCTCGCGCTGCCGGATCTTCTCGGCGATCTCCGGCGCGTAGGTCACGCTCTCGAGCGTCACGCTCGAGATCTCCACGTGCTTGCCCAGGGTGCGGCGGCGCACCTCGGCCTCGACCTCGTTCTCGATCGACTCGTTCTTCTTCTGGAGCTCCGTGTACGAGTGGCGGGCGAAGACGCCCCGGCAGGCGCTGCGGAACTCGGGACCGACGACCTCGTCGTAGTAGTTCATGCCGATCTCGGTCTCGAGCGCGTAGAGCTCCGACCCGATGGGACGGTAGATGACGCTCAGCTTGAGCTGGAGGTCGAGGCCCTCGGCGCTCTTCGTGGTCACGTCCTCCTGCTTCGTGGAGTAGGTGACGTCGAAGTCGTCGACGCGGTTCGGCGTGCAGTAGAGAAAGCACCAACCGAGGGTGTACTTGCCCGGCTGCAGTACGTCGCGGCGTAGACCTCCGTTGTTGGGGGCGAAGTACAGGCCCCGGTGGCCCGGCTCGACGACGGCGGTCGAGCACCCGGTGGATCCCAGCGCCGCGGCGGCGAGCGCAAGGCAGGAAATGACGGTGGACGTTCTCATGATGAGGCCCTCGCTTTGGCTGACGCCAGGTGACGATGTTCGAGTATTGCTTCGCGTGTCTTCTCAGCCCGATTCGGGATCGAGGGGATCGAGGCGAACCCCTCCGTCGAGCCACCCCGCCAGATCGCGTCCGATGCGCGTCATGCAGCGGTAGATGACCGGCGCCCCTTCTTCCGCGGACCGAAGCCCGCCCTCGTGGCAGCCGAGCTGCGTCTGCCCGAGGTAGACGTTCCCGTTGCGCGTGCGCAGCGTGGCCCGAACGTCGAGCCCGACGACGACGCGGCCGCCCGACTCGAGCTCCGCGTCGGCGCCGACGACCTCGACGAGCACCGTCCAGCCACCGCGCGCGGCGATGGGATACTTGCGGTGCGCGTCCGCCCAGGGGCCGACGGCGCTGGTCACGGCGATGCCGAGCGCGCCCTCGAGGTCGCCGTAGACGATGTCCGAGCCGCGCACGGGCAGCGGGTCCGGGACGGCGGTGCCGCGACTGACGACCTCGAGCGGCGTGGCCGTGGACGGCGTGGTGACGATGGGCGCGCCCGCCGTACGAAGGAGCGGGACGATGCGGGGTGTCGCGCTTCCGCATCCGGAGGCGACGGTGCTTGCGGCGAAGAGGGCCAGGGCGGCCACACGCGGCGTGCGCATGACTGGGTGCATGAGCAAGCGACGAGCCACGTGGCCGCGAAGCGGTGACTGCGCGGTGAATCGTGGGGTGTCGCGCCCGTTTCGGCCGAGAAGACCGAACGAGGGACCGACTGCCGCGGGGCGCCAGGTCCCGCAGAGGCGCAGGGGGAGGGCGCGGGCTGACCGAGATCCGACGAACCGTGTGCTCCGATTCCTGGGCGGCCGCCACAGCATGGGGAGAAGGAGCGATTTCTCCGATGCATTCGACCGACGCCATCGTCCGTGCCGTCCTGGCGCATCACCTCGAACGCGACGCCGGGAAGATGTACCCCTGGCTACGTCTGCAGGAAGACCTCGACCTCACTCCGCTCGAGCTCGTCCTCGTCGCCCTCGAGATCGAGGAGATCGAGCACCGGCAGGTCGCATTCGACGAGCTGGCGGGAGCCCACACAGTCGGCGATCTCCTGACGTTCTTCTCGCGCGAGCTGGAACGCGAGACCCTGATTCCCGCGTAGGCGTGCCTCGAGCCGTCACGTTCCCGGAACCGGCGGCGATGAGCGGGTGTCCAAGCTGCACGCCCCGACTCGAGTCCGAAGCCCTGGAGGCCGCCGATGACGCTCAAGACGCCCATCCTCCTCACCGCCCTGCTCGGCGCCCTCGCCGCAGGCCACGACGCTCGCGCGTGTGGGTACTTCGACTACCGCGAGATACGGCCGGTGCACGTCCCGAAGCCCGTGCCGATCGCCGCCAACGTGCGCATCGCGAACGCCGACCAGAGGCTGGAAGAGGAGCACCTGACGGCGGCCGCCATCGAGGTGGTGACGGCCTTTCCGAACATCCGGCGGGTGCCCGTCGGCGCCTCCCCGCTCGAGACCCGTGCCCTGCACATCCTGTCGCTCGCGGTGGTGCGTGGCGAAGGAAGCCTGCGCGGCGTGAGCGGCTTCTCGCGCTCCGGCGAGACCGAACGCACGGCGAACCTCGAGTGGGCCCTGACCACGCTGCGCGCCATCGACGCGACGCGGCCGAACGACCCCGTCACGCAGGCCGATCTCGCCGAGGCCCTGGCGACGCGGAGTCCGCACGAGGAGGAGTCGCTGGCCATTCTCGGCGATCTGGCGGGGCGCGACCTGCTCGGGAGCGCCCACGCCTACGCTGCGCTGGCGCGGTTGCGCGCCTCCCGCGGAGACGCCGCGGCCGCCCGTGATGCGCTGGCGCGCTGCGAGCTCATGACCAAGTCGCCGAACGTCGTATGCCGGGCTCCCGATGGCCGCCTCGCCATTCGGGGCTGAGCTGCGCCTCGTCGCAGGGTGCCTGGCCGTCGCCATCGCGTGGGCGGTGGCCGCGTGCGGGCATCCGGCGGGGTCGGGGGGGAGCACCGCGAGGACGACGACGACCGAGGCGGCACTTCCGGGAGACGCAACGCGGGGACGCGCGCTCGTCGACCAGTTCGAGTGCGTTCGATGCCACACGGTGGCCAACGTGGCCGAGATGCCGAAGGACAAGCAGTGCGCCGGGTGCCATCACGACATCAACGCGGGCAGCGGGAGCGCCGCCGGCGCGACGCCCGAGCAGAAGGCCCGCTGGCAGCCCAAGGTCGCGGAGCTCGGGGACGTACCGTCCCTGGTGTCGACCGGAGGTCGCCTGCGACGCGCGTGGATCCAGGGGTTCCTCCTGCATCCGCACGCTCTCCGGCCCGGCCTGCAGCCGACGATGCCGCGGCTCCCGCTGACGCCGCAGCAGGCGGCCGACCTCGCGACCTACCTCTCGCCGAACGATGACGCGCAGGTCGATGATCTCGTGCCGGCGCTGGGGCACGCGGACGCGGCGCGCGGGCGGGAGCTGCTCGACGTGAAGGGGTGCGCCCTCTGCCACCGCATGAGCGGCGTCGCCCCCCTGCACGTGGGGCTCTTGCCGGCCGGCGTGTCGCCGCGAGACATGACCACCGCGGCGCGGCTCGCGCCCGACCTGCGGTTCACCCGCGAGCGCTGGCGAGCCTCGACGCTCGTCCGCTGGCTCGTGGACCCAGCCCAGGTGAAGCCCGACGCGCTGATGCCCAACATGGGGCTCGGCGCGGACGAGGCGAAGGCCGTCGCCGCCTACCTCCTCACGACGACGCTCGCGCCGGAGGAGCACAAGCCGGTGCCCGCGCGGTTGCCCGTCCTCCCGCGCCGGGTCACGTACGACGAGGTCGCCACCCGCGTCCTCCGCAAGACCTGCTGGCACTGCCACGGCGAGCCGGACTTCGAGCGCGGCGACGGGGGGCCGGGCAACTCCGGGGGCTTCGGGTTCAAGGGCCGCGGGCTGAACCTCAGCGACTACGCCGCGACGTTCGCGGGCTTCCTCGACGACGGCGGCCGTCGCACCAGCGTCTTCGCGGCGAGCCCGGACGGGACGCCGCACCTCGTCGCGGTGATGCTGGCCCGCCAGCGCGAAGAGGCGGGGGAAGAACCGGCGATCCGGGGCATGCCGCTGGGTCTCCCCGCCGTGTCGCCCGAGGACGTGCAGCTGGTCGAGACCTGGATTGCCCAGGGCAAACCCCGATAGCGACCGCGCGAGCAGACGGAGGGAGATCGAGCCACATACCGGCGTACCAGCATGCAACACCATGAGCTCCCCTCGCCTGTCGCCCCCGCGCACGCCCATTCCCCCGCGCCCGCTCTCGGTGCCGCCGACGCCCATCACGTTACCCATGACGCCGGTGGCCACGCTGGCCCCCCCGTCCCCGATGGAGCTCGTCACCTCGACCCCGCCGCTGTCGCGAGACTGGTACGTCTATCAACCGGACGGCCGCCACATCGGCCCGGTGTCGACGTGGTTTCTCGCGCGCGGGTGGGTCGCTTGCCAGGTCCCGCACGACATCTACGTCGGCACGGCCGGGGAGCCCCAGTGGAGGCCTCTCGGTCAGGTGGAAGAGATCATGAACGCGGTTCGCGCGCTCGAGGCCCCGACGCCCTGAGGGGTCTCAGGCCGCCAGCCGGCCGGCCAGGCTCGCTCGAACATTCTGTTTCTTTCGAATCGAGACCCCCACGGGACATGACGCGTCGCGCCGCGGTTAGGATACTCACCTGCTCTCGGGCGGAGCGAGAACGATGCGGCGAGCGCGGGTCAATCGGGGAATCGTCGTGGCTTGGTTCGCCACGTGCGCCGCAGCCGTCGTGGGCTGCTCCTCCGACTTCGCCACGACGCGGACCACGCCTCCGCGTGGCACGGTGGGAACGCAGCTCTTCATCGCGCTCTGCGATCGGGTCGCCGCGCAAGCGCTCCCCGAGGACGTCACGGGCGCGTCGTGGCACGCCGTCTGCTATCCGGACGCCAACGGCAACTACGCCACCACCGTCGACCAGACGCGCCTTCCGCCGATCAATCCGAACGCCGTCGACGTCGACGGCAACCCGGTGCCGGTCGCGGAGCAGGAGACCGAGCGCGCCTACCGCGTCGCCCGCATCGAGGCCCTGGCGCGGGACCGCGTGGAGACGACCGCCGCCTTCGACGCGTCCTTCCCGGCCATCACCATTCCTCTGAAGGATCTCACGAACCCCGATCCGACCCAGTCGTGCGGCTCGGCGGGCAGCGGTCCGTTGCCGACGGAGCTCGCGGCGGTGCTCGGGCGCTTCGTCACGCTGGAGGACGACGGGACGATCCCGCTCTTCACCGAGGCGCTCGGCCGGATCATGAACGACGTGAAGTCGTCTCCGGACGTCCAGGATTCGCTCGCGCGCTTCGACGCGCGCCAGGGCTACCGGCCGCTCGACATCGGGCTCGGCGCGGCGCGCCCGGTGCTCGCCTATCCGCAGCTCGTCCCCATGGTGCAGTCGCTGCTGTCGCTCGTGGCGACCGACTCGGACCCGTATAGCCCAGCCGGCGCGATCGACCCCTCGAAGCCCCTCGGCATCGGCAATCGCAAGCCCATCCCGGGGCCCGCCGCCCCGCAGATGCAGCAGCTCCTTTCGGTCGGCCGGCAGGAGCTTCGCACCGCCACCGCGCCGGCGCCGCTTCCGCTGCTGACGACGGCGACCGACCCCACCATCGCGACACGCCAGCTCCTCTCGCGCCCGCGCACGACGCTGGAGCTCACGCGGCAGATCATGCTCCAGAGCAACCCGGCGTTCGACGTCGGGCTCCAGCCGACGGCCTACGTCGTGACGCGCGATCCGCGCGCGTATGCGGCGGTGCCGCTCGTGAACGGCGCGGTGCCGGCCCCCTTCGTCGACGCCAATGGCGACGGCCTGCCCGACGTGGACGCGCTGGGGCAGTTCGTGACGGTGACCGGCCAGC
>JBEKGQ010000092.1:0-13815 GCA_050012715.1 Polyangiaceae bacterium | reverse complement strand
CGAGACGGAGCTTGGAGAGGCGCTCGAAGCCGCCGGCTTCCGGCCCGGGACCGGCGCGATGTTCGTCTGGGAGGGGGTCATCGGCTACATCGACGACGCCGCCATCGACCGGAGCTTGCGCTTCATGGCGACGGCCGGTGGCCCGCGCAGTCGGGTCGCGCTCACGTTCGCGGACGAGTCGCTCTCCGGCCGGGAGACCATGGTCGCGCGCACGAAGCGATGTGGCTTCTCTTCGTGCGAGGACGTCGCGGGAGACGCCCTGTGGCGAAGGTACCTGCCCGGCGAGCCGCACCCGGCCGCGTGGGTGACGAAGGTGGGACTGGCGACCGTGTGAGGGCGGGGATTCTTCCCGTATCCTCCGTCCCCCATGCCTCTCCCCATCCCCGGTCCCCTCTCGCCGGACCTACCGGTGCGAACGATCGAGCGCGACGAGCTCCGGCGCCGGATCGACGCGAAGGATCCGCACTTCAAGCTCGTCATGACGCTCGGCGACTGGGAGTTCCGCACGAAGCACATCCCGGGCTCGGTGCACTTCAAGGACGCCACCGACCTGCTGGCGTCCCTGCGGAAGGACGACGAGATCGTCGTCTATTGCACGAATCCGCCGTGCCTCGCGAGCGTCGCCGCGTACCACCGCCTCGAGCAGGAGGGGTACACGAACGTGCGACGCTACGCCGGAGGCATCGAGGACTGGGAGAACGCCAGGCTACCGCTCGATCACGGCGCGACCTGAGGCCGGCGTCGAAGCGCTCAGGGCGGCGCGGCCGCGGTGGGCAGGGCGTCCCGCTGCGCCTGCGCCTCCTTGCGTAGCTCGGCGGACCCAGGGAGCTGCGGGAACGCCGTCGCGACCTCGATCGCCTTGTCGAACGCGTGGAGCCCGCCTTCGCGGTCGCCCTGATTCACCAGCACGAGCCCGAGGCGGTACCACGCGTACGGGTAGGCCGCGTTGCCCGGGGGCGGCGTCGTGACGACCTTCAGATACGCCTGCTTCGCGAGCTCCCACTTCGACGTATCGGCGGCGCCCTCCGCGAAGAACATCTCGGCGAAGGCGAGGTACGCGAGCGGCACCAGCTTCGACGAGGGGTTCTGGACGATGAGCTCGAGGTAGCCCTTGCGCGCGCCGGCGAGGTCGCCGCCCCGCTCGCGCTCGTAGGCGAGGAAGTAGCGCGCCTCGTCGATGCGCGGATCGCCGGGCGTCGCCGCGACGAGCGACTCGTAGTTGCGAACGGCCGCGTCGTGCGCGTTCTGGGCCGTGCGGCGATGGTGCGCGGGATCGCCGGAGAGGGTGCTCGCGGTCGCCGCCTTCTCGAGCTCGACGTAGTTCTCCGCGATGCGCCGCTCGATGAGGGGGCGGTCCGGCGACGTGGCCCCGGTGGCTCGAGAGAGGCTCTCGAGCTGCTGGGTCTCCGTCACGACGAGCGCGAGCGCGCGCGGAGGGCGGCGTGGATCGCGGACGATCGCGGGATCGAACGCCGGCGGGGGCGCGGCGTTGCGGAGGCTCTCGTCCGGCGTTTCGGTGGGCGGCGGCGGGTCGACGGCGACGGGGAGGGCGGTCCGGATCGGCGCGGCTGCCCCGGTGGTAGGGGCGGTGACGAGCGAAGGCGTCCCGGAGGAGCCGCAAGCCGCGGTGAGGAGAGACAAGCAGACCGCGAGAGCGACAGGGGCGCCCCCGGGGATGCGATGAAGGTGGGATCGCGCGAGGCGGGCCATGGTGGTCTCTACTGCAAGAGCGCGGCCGTCCTCCGGCGTCGCCGTGGATCGAGCCGGGGCTGTCCGTGGCTCAGCGACCCCGGCGGAGGAGCTTGCGGATCGGCCCGACGAGGAGCTTCCCGCTGCACACGGCCAGATCAAAGTAGTCTCGCCAGAGGGTGATCCGCCCGCCGCGGACCTCGAACGTGCCGCACACCCAGATGTCCAGGTAGACGAGGGGCCCGCTGAGGACGTCGACCCGCTCGGTCAGCACCACGCCGTCGTTCTCGGCGATGTGGCGCATGCGGACCTCGAAGTCGGTCACGAAGCGCTGGAAGGCGCGCAGCGTCCGCAGCACCGCCGGCTTGCCGCGGTCGGCGGGCAGCGGCACGTTCTGGTAGACGACGTCGTCGGCCAGGTACGAGGCGGCCCGGTCGAGGTCCTTCCGCTCGAGGGTGTGAAGAAAGTCCTGGACCACCTCGATCGGAGACGAGGCGGTCGCGGCGGTGTTCGTCTCGGTCTGCATGCGGGGAAGGTATAGCGGACGACGGGAGCGGCAGCGACGGTCCCTCGCCTTGCGCCCTGCACCCGGCCCGTGTAGCGCATTCGCCCATGGACTCGACCGACGCGGATATCCGGGCGGCGCTCGATCGGCACTGGGCCGCATCCAACGCCGGGGACGATGCGGGCGAAGGGGAGATCTACCGCGACGACGTCGAGCTCGTGTATCCGCAATCGGCGGAGCGCTTCCGGGGTTGTCGCAACGTGCTCGAGTCCCGCGGACACAACCCGGCCGGGCGTCGCTTCGAGGTCCGGCGAACGCTCGGCTCCGGCGACCTGTGGGTCGTCGAGTATGTGATCGTCTATGACGGGCGTCCGGTTCCGACGGTCAGCATCATGGAATTCCGCGACGGAAAGGTCGCGCGTGAGACGCAGTACTTTGCCGATCCGTTCGAGGCGCCGGCGTGGCGGGCGCCCTGGCGCGAGCCAGAGCGCTGACGACCCGGCGCGGAGCGTCCCGGTCGGCTACTGCGGAACGTGCGCCGCGAGCGCGGCATACTTGGGGCAGTAACCGAGCAGCGACGAGACCGTCTCGGTGCCGGTGAGCGTCGGCAGGTTCTGCCCGCACGTCGTCAGGTCCTCGTCGACCCCCGGCAGCGAGCCCCAGAAGCCGTACTGGTAGATGTTCTCCGGCAGCCCGGGCGTGCCGGCGAGGTTGAAGTGCATGAAGAGGGCATTGCCGAAGCTCTGCTGCCAGAACGAGAGGTACGTCTGGTAGGTCTGCTCCATCCTCACGTCGAACTGCGCCAGGTGCTTGATGGTCTCGTTCGTCGTGCCGCTGAGGCTCTGCCCGCCCTCGTAGGCGGCGATGTCGACGCTGTTCTGCTTGTTGAGCATCGCGAAGCCCTGCATCGCCGAGCTCATCGACATGATGTTCGTCACCATCGCGGGGAAGATCGTCGACAGCGATCCGGTCGTCGTGTCGTCCGCGGTCGCGAAGTAAGGCGCGAGGGCAACGTACTTCACGTACTGGCTCGGAGTGCCGTAGTTGGTCTGGATGAACGTGAGACCATCGTCGCTGTAACCCGCGCCGAGCGCCCAGCCGGAGAGCACCGGGGCGACGGCGTCGGCGTGGCCCCCCGCCTGGAGCGCCTGCTGGAACGCCTCCGCGATCGTCACGAGCCGGTCGGCCTCGTACTGCCCGACCTTCATGAGATCGGCGTCGCTCGTCATCCACGACGGGCCGTAGGTGCCGGCGTAGGTGCCCGGGTAGCGCGTCGGGTTCGCGTTGGCGGCGGTGAGGAAGGTGTTGTAGGCGCTGAAGCCGGTATTCCAGGTCTCGTTGCTGTTCTCGAGAATGAGCTGGTAGGGCGTGGTGAAGCCGGCCGCCTGGCGCGCCGCCGCGATGCGCGTGAAGTCGAGGTCCTGCGCCATGAACGCCGCGAACGAGGTGATGAACGACGACGTGGCCGCCTCCGGGACGTTGATCCACGTGTCCTTGCCGGTCTGGTTCGCGAGCTCCGCGATGAGCTCGTAGGGCACGCCATAGGGCGACGCCCCGAAGCTCGCCGCCGCGGGGCGGTCGGCCCAGTTGGCGAGCTTGCTGTTGTTCGTCTGCATCCAGCCCATGAAGCGCATCGCGCGGAACGGCGTGAGGGCCGAAAGGAACGACGGATTGAACGGGTTGGTCGCGTCGTAGTCGATGCCGGGCAGGTAGATGTGGATGTTCGTGACGGTCTGCGACGCGCCGTTGGTGACGTTCAGCGTCAGGAAGTTGCCGAAGCTCCCGGGCGTGCCGGTGACCTTGATCTGGGCGCGCTGCTCGCCGTTCACCGTCTGCCAGGAGCCCATCAGCGCGCCGATGCCGGACACCGCGAGCGTCCCGGCGCCGACGAAGGAGATGTCGTACGTGCCCGTCGGAAGCTCGAACCCCAGGTCGGTCTGGCTCTGGCCCGAGGCTCCCGCGACCGGGTAGCCGTTGGCGTCCAGCTGCGCGGCCGCCGTGTTGAAGGCGCTGAGCATGTACGTGATGTCCGCGTAGGGCAGATCGGCGTCGACGTTCGTGCCGACCCAGCTCGAGACGGTGGGCGTCGTCGGTCCGGGGGCGTCGCCGCCCCCCGCGTCGCTCGTGGCCGGAGAGTCGCCCCCGTGCATCGCGTCCCCGACGCCAGACGAGGAGCCATCCAGGGCCCCGGAGCCGCCGCCGTCCTGGGCCGACTCCTTCGAGGATCCCGAGGAGCCGCACGCGAGCGCGGCGGGCGCGGCCAGCGTCAGCAGAAGCCCCAGCCTCCTCCAGCGTTCGAAGGCCATTGTCCAAGAGTACCGCCGGGAGGCCGGGGCCACTAGCGTGCGATGCGGGTCCTCACTTGCACTTTGCCTCGCGGTCCTGCACGTCGCATCCCACCCGACACGCGCTCTCCGCCATCCATACGTGGTCCGTCGAGCACCGAAGCGCCGCCTTCGCATCCTCGCTGCACGTCGACCGCCCTTCGGGTGCGCAAGCCTCGCCCGCGCGCCCGACGCTCTGATCGCAGAAGATCCGCGGTCCGTCGGTCCGGCAGTGGCTCGGACCGAGGCACACCCGGGCCAGGTGAAAGCGCATGGACTCCGGCTCGCAGACCACCTCGGCGGCGCCGTCGACCGTGCACGCGTAGTTCGCGTCCGAGAGATCGTGCAGGCATGGGTCTCCCACGCTGCCGCGCGAGTTGTCGCAGTGCGAGACGACGCCGGAGCCGGCGCAACCGGTGGGGCCGCCGCACGGCAGGGACAGGTAGACGCCGCGGCGGCAGAGGAGCGCGGAGGCCGGCCCGGCGCAGGCGTAGCTCTCTTCCTCGGCGCATGCGCCGCCGATCGCTGGTGGGGCGGGGGGACTCGCCGGGGTCGTCGCGGACGGGGTGGCAACGGGCAGCGGCGCGGGCTCGAGGGGCGGCGCGCTCACCCCTCCGCAGGCGATGAGGATGCCGACCCCGGCGGGGACAATGACCACGAAGGGCCTCACCTTGCCGACCATACAGGGCAAGCCGGCCGCGGGGGCACGTACTGGTGGCCGGTCGCACGCGAGACCGGGCGGACGTCGACGAGCCTTAGCCAGACCCAAGGGTCGTGTTCTGCGCGAAGATGCGGGACCCATGAGTGACACGACCGCCGACGTCCTCGTCATCGGCAGCGGTCAGGCCGGCGTCCCCCTCGCGGCGCGCCTCGCCGCCAGAGGCAAGAGCGTCGTCCTCTTCGAGCGCGGTCCGCTGGGCGGCACGTGCGTGAACCGGGGCTGCACGCCGACCAAGACGATGGTCGCCAGCGCCCGGGCCGCCCACGTCGCCCGCACCGCCGGGCGCCTGGGGGTCGAGATCAGGGACGTGCGCGTCGATCTCGCGGCGGTCGTCGAGCGCAAGGACGCGATCGTCCGGCGGTGGCAGCGTGGCGTCGAGAAGCGCCTCGGCTCGGCGGGGGATCGGTTGCGCCTCGTCCGCGCGGCCGCACGCTTCACCGGTCCACGGACCCTCGAGGCGGGCGACGCCCGCTTCCGAGGAGACATTGTCGTCATCGACACCGGGGCGCGTCCGGCGGTCCCGGACATTCCTGGACTGTCGAGCGTCCCCTTCCTCGACAGCACCACGATCCTGAACGTGAGGCAGCTACCGGAGCACCTCGTCATCCTGGGAGGCGGGTACATCGGGTGCGAGCTCGGCCAGATGTTCCGCCGTTTCGGCTCGGCGGTGACCATCCTCGCCCGCGGCGGGCACCTCCTCGGTCGCGAGGACGCGGACGTCTCGGCCGCGCTCGAGGACGTCATGCGGAGCGAGGGAATCGCCCTCGAGCTCACCGCGAGCATCGAGAGCGTACGGAGCGACGGCGAGGGCGGGGTCGTCCTGAAGCTGGGGGGAGGAGGAAAGGAGCTCGCCGGGACGCACCTGCTCGTCGCCGTCGGTCGTCGGCCGAACACCGACGAGCTCGGGTGCGACGCCGCCGGAGTGACGCTCGACGCGCGGGGCTTCGTGACGACCGACGACGGCTACGCGACGAGCGCGCCGGGCGTGTACGCGGTGGGGGACGTCACGGGAGGTCCCCAGTTCACGCACACGTCGTGGGACGACCATCGCATCCTGTTCGAGCGGCTCATGGACAACACGGCGCGGGGGAAGGCGGATCGCCTCGTTCCGTTCACCGTGTTCACCGATCCGCAGGTCGCGGGGGTTGGGCTGAGCGAGAAGGAGGCTCGCGCACGCGGTGTCGCCTACGAGCTGGCGACCATGCCCTTCGGGGACATCGCACGAGCGATCGAGGTGGACGAGACCGCGGGGCTGATGAAGGTGCTGCTCGATCCGGCGACGGAGCGCGTCCTCGGCGCCCGCATCGTGGGTGCCGAGGCCGGCGAGCTGGTGCATCCGTTCGTCGTCCTGATGGAGGCGAAGGCGAGCCTCCGGGCCATCGTGGACGCCGAGTTTGCGCACCCGACGTTCGCGGAGGGGGTGCAGACGCTGGTGATGAGGCTCGAGCGGTACAAGCTGCGATGACCAGTGCCATCGCGTGGACGGACGGATGACGTACCCTACCACCGCGATGCCCTCCGACGACCGCCGCCCCCGCTGCATCTGGGCCGAGAAGACGGACCTCGAACGCGACTACCACGACGCCGAGTGGGGCGTGCCGCTGCGGGACGACCGGCGGCTCTTCGAGCTGCTCTGCCTCGAGGGCATGCAGGCGGGTCTCTCGTGGCACACCGTCCTCGCCAAGCGCGAGGGCTACCGTCGTGCGTTCCTGCGGTTCGACGCGCGCCGGCTCGCCGCGCTCACGGATGCCGACCTGAAGCCGCTCCTGAAGGACGCGGGCATCATCCGGCACTGGGGAAAGATCACCGCCATCCGCGACAACGCGCGCGTCGTGCGCGAGGCGTTCCCGAAGCGCGGGGCGCTGAGCACGCACCTCTGGTCCTTCGTCTGCGACGCGCCGCGCGACAACCGGCAGCGCCGGGGCAAGCGCCTACCCGCCAGCACGCCGGAGTCGGAAGCCATGAGCAAGGCGCTGCGCAAGGCAGGCTTCCGCTTCGTGGGGGCGACGACCTGCTACGCCTTCCAGCAGGCCGCCGGCATGGTCAACGACCACGTCGTGGAGTGCTTCCGGCACGACGCGGTCATTTGACCGTCGACGCACGGACCGCCTGGACGCTGGCGAAGATCGCCTCGTGCGTCGCAGGGCAACCGAGCCGCACCTCGACGCCGCGGGGTCCGAGCTGCGAGACGGCGTCGCGGATCGCCTCGCGCACGCTGATCGCGAGCATGAGCGGCGGCTCACCCACGGCCTTGCTCCCGTGGATGACGCCTTTCTGCGCCGCGTTCTTCAGCAGGGTCACGCGAAAGTCCGCCGGCGCATCGCCGATCGACGGGATCTGATACGTGCTCGCCGAGTGAGACAGGAGCCGCCCGTTCTTGTCCCACTTGAGCTCTTCGCCGGTGAGCCAGCCCATGCCCTGGACGAACGCGCCCTCGATCTGTCCGCGATCGACGTTCGCGTTCAGCGAGTCGCCCACGTCGTGCAGAATGTCCACCCGCAGCACCCGCTTCATGCCCGATAGAGCGTCGACCTCCACCTCGGCCACCGCGGCGCCGTAGGCGAAGTAATAGAACGGGATGCCGTGCCCCTTCGCCTTGTCGTAGGCGAGCCCGGGGGTACGGTAGAACCCGTTGGCCGAGAGGGACACCTGCGTGATGTAGGCGCGCTCCACCACCTCGGCAAACGGCACGGACCGCGTGGCATCACCGGCGAGCCCGATGCGGTCCGCGGCGAAGACCAGCGCGGCCGGATCGACCGCCGCGCCCGACTTGCCCGCGAGCAGCTCGGCGGCGACGGGGGCGAGGCGAGCCCGGAGCTGGTCGCACGCGTTCTTGACCGCGGCGCCGTTGAGATCCGCGCCGCTCGACGCGGCCGTCGCCGAGGTGTTCGGCACCTTGTCGGTCCGGGTCTTCATCACCCGCACCTTCGCCATCGACACGCCGAGCTCGCGCATCGCGACACCGCGCATCTTGGTCGACAAGCCCTGGCCCATCTCGGTGCCCCCGTGGTTCACCTGCACCGATCCGTCGCGGAAGATGAGCACCAGCGCGCCGGCTTGATTGAGAAAGGACGCGGTGAACGAGATGCCGAACTTCACCGGCGTCATCGCGAGACCGCGCTTGACGTGCGGATGCGCCGCATTCCACGCCGCGAGCTCGACGCGACGCTCGGCGAACCGCGCCTCGGACTTCAGCGCGCTCCAGATCATCGGCAGCCGGTTGTCCCCGAGCTCCTGCCCGTAGTGGGTCGTGTTGCTCGGTCCCTCGCCCGAGTAGAGGTTCCGCTCGCGCACCGTCTCTGGCGGCAGCGACAGGCGGCGCGCGATCCGGTCCATCACCTCCTCGATGACGACCATTCCTTGCGGGCCACCAAAGCCGCGAAACGCCGTGTGCGACACGTTGTTGGTCCGCGCGACCCGACCGGAGAAGTGGCAGGCGGGGATGTAATAGGCGTTGTCGAGGTGGAAGAGGGCGCGATCGCAGATCGACTCGGACAGGTCGAGCGCCCAGCCGCCGTCCGAGACGAGCTCGACCTTCGCGGCGGTGATGCGCCCGTCGCCGTCGAAGCCCACCTCGAAGCGACCGAAGAAGGGATGCCGCTTGCCCGTCACCGTCATGTCGACGTCGCGGTCGAGCTGGATGCGCACGGGGCGCCGGGTCTTGACGGCGGCCAGCGCCACGAGCGCGGCGAAGCCGTTGCCCTGCGTCTCCTTGCCGCCGAACCCTCCGCCCATGCGCGGCGCCTCGACGACCACCTTGTTTCGCGGCACGTGCAGCACGTGCGACACGACGGCCTGGATCTCGGACGGGTGCTGCGTCGACGAGCAGACGAACACGTCGTCGTCGTCGCCTAGCTCGGCCCACGCGGCCTGGCTCTCGAGGTAGAAATGCTCCTGGCCGCCGACGTGGATCTCGCCGGTGAGGGTATGCATGCTCGCGCGCAGCGCGGCTTCGCAGTCGCCGCGACGGATGACGTGGGGCTGCGTGTGGTAGCTCCCGGCCTCGATGGCCTGCCCGATGCTGAGGAGCGCCTGCGCGGACGCGTAGGTGACCTCGACCGCCTTCGCGGCGGCCTTGCACGCCTCGAGGCTCTCGCCGACCACCATCGCGATGAGCTGCCCGTGGTAGTGCACCTCTCCGGCGGCGAGCAGGGGCTCGTCCTTGCGGATCGCCCCCACGTCGTTCTCGCCCGGAATGTCCCCGGCGGTGAGCACGCAGGCGATGCCCGGCATCGCGAGCGCGGCGGCCGTGTCGATGCGCTCGATCTTCGCGCGCGCGTGCTTCGAGAGGACCGGCCACATGTCGAGCATCGGCCGGCGCCGCGCCTGATCGTCGACGTAGACGGCGCTGCCGGTGACGTGACCCACCGCGCTCTCGTGCTTGAGCGCGAGGCCGAGGTCAGCATCCCCGGGCCGCTCGGGGAACGGCGTGCCCGCGGCGTAGTCGAGCGGCTCGTCCTGGCCGGCGCTCGTCTCGCCGTGCCACAGCTTCTCGAACAGGCTGACGATGAGCTCCCGGCGGAAGGTCGCGCCCGAGCGGACGTCGTCGATGGGCGAGAACTCTCCCGCGAGCACCGCGCGCGCTGCCCGCACCGTCGCCTCGTTCCAGGGCTTGCCGACGAGCAGCGCCTCGGTCTTCCGCGCGCGGACCGGCGTCGGCCCGACGCCGCCATAGGCGAGGCGGGCGTGGGTGACGACGTCCTGAGCGTCGAGCGAGAGCGCGAACCCCGCGGCGACGATCGCGATGTCGAGCTCGCGCCGCTTCGAGACCTTGTAGGACTCGACGAGCCGGCGCTGTCCGGCCCGCGCACGCGGTCGCGGAATCAGAACCTCGAGCACGAGCTCGTCGGGCGCGAGCACGGTCTTGCGGTACGCGGTGAAGAACGCGTCGAGCGGCACGGTCCGGGCGCCGCGCGGGCCGACGATCCGGACCTCCGCGTCGAGCGACAGCAGCACCGGCGCCATGTCCCCGATCGGCGACGCGGTGACGAGGTTGCCGGCGAGCGAGGCGCGGTTGCGGATCGTTCGGGACGCGAAGACGCGGAGCATCTTCGCCAGCGACGGAAACTCCCCGTCCAGCGACTCTTCCAGCGCGGTGAGCGAGGCCGCGCCCCCGACGACCAGCGTCGTGTCGGTCTTCGTGATGCGCCCGAGCTCGGGGACGCCGTCGGTGGCGATGAGCGCGGGGAACCGCCGGCCGAGCTTGTTGATGTAGACTCCGATCTCCGTCGCGCCGCAAATGAGCTCCGCGGCGGGCATCGCCTGACGCAGCGCGAGGAGGTCGTCGAGCGTCGTCGGTCGGTGGAACGACCCTCCGGGCGCCGCGTACGCGAGAGGCGGAACCGCGTCGACGTCGCGCCGGAGCCGTATCTGGAAGAGGTCGGCGGGGCGTCCCTCGCGAGCGCGCTGCGCGTCGGTGAATGCATCGCGGATCGGGCGATACCCGGTGCAACGACAGAGGTTGCCGCTGAGCTGGTCGTTCACCTGCCAGGGCTCGCGAATGTCGTCGCGGTAGTAGCCCTCGAACATCGACAGAATGAACCCCGGCGTGCAGTAGCCGCACTGCGAGCCGTAGTGGTGGACCATCGCGGCCTGCACCGGGTGCAGCGCCTCGCGGGAGCCGACCCCCTCGACGGTGACGATCTCGCGCCCGGCCACCATCGGGAGCAGCGCGATGCAGCTGTTGATCGCCCGGTACGTGGGGCGGCCGTCCGCCGCGCGCTCCACGATGGCCACCGTGCACGCGCCGCAGTCCCCCTCGGCGCAGCCCTCTTTGCTGCCGGTGTGCCCGTTCGCGCGCAGGTACGAGAGCAGGGAGACGTTCGGGGACACGCCCGCCACGCGCACCGTGGCTCCGTTGAGCGTGAGCTCGAAGGTGTCGCTGGGGGGCATATTCGCTAGGAAACTAGCAGGCCGGGACATCCGCGGCCAAAGGTGCCAAAGCCCGATTGACCGACCCTCGCCTCTGCCTCACGCTTCCCTCGTGACGCCCGCCCCCCTCCCCCGCTACCGCGCAGACGCCTGGGCCGGCGGCTTCGTCGTCGACTCCCCCGTGTACACGGCGGCCATCTCGGCTGTCGACGGCACCGTGGTCGCCGCCACCGAGCTCATTTATCGCCTGCGCCCGGGCGCGATCGGCTTCCAGACGCGCGAGCCCCCCGAGGGCGTGGGCGACGTCGTGGCCGTCGCCGTCGAGCCCCGGCGCCCGGGGAGCAAGCAGCGGATCGCCGTCGCGACGATGCACGAGCTTCACCTCTACGGCGCCGCGGGCGTCGCCTCCCTCCCGCTGCACGAGGACGATGGCGAGCTCGTCGAGCTCCTCTGGGGCCCGATGCTCACGACCCCGCCCGAGGGGGCCCCGGACCCTCGCGACGCACCGATCGACGTCCTCTACGCCCGGTGCACCGAAGTACTGTTTCAGGTCGTGCCGGACGGCAGCGCGTTCGGCACCCTCACGCGGCTCTCCGGCCCGGTGGCCCGCGCCCGAGTGCTCGCCACGGACCACGCCGGCGGCTTCGCGTTCGCATGCTTCGACGACGAGGACGGGCAGGTCGAGGTGTGGACCCTCGCCGAGCGCGAGCCGGAGCTGCTCTGGCACTGCCGCCGCCTCGAGCCGCCCGCCACGTTCTCCGGCATGGAGCTCGCGATCGCCGGCAAGGCCCTCGCCGTGTCCTTCGACTTCGGGGGTGTCTGGCTGACGCGCGACTACAGGGAGCACGCGTTCACGGAGATCGAGGCGCTGCGGGGACGGCTCGATCCGCGCGAGCGCTGCGATGCCGCCGCGCTCGCATTCGAGGGGGCGGCGGGTGACGCGGCCCTGTTCGCCGCGTTTCTGGACACGAGGAGCACGCAGCACATCGTCCGGGTCGACGCCGCGGGTCGCGCCCAGCGGATCGCCGAAGTGGAGATCGAGGGGGACGAGGAGGGGAAGGTGCTCCTGCCGCCGGTGCGGGCGCTCGCTTGGGATGCGACGCGGCGGACGCTGTGGAGCGCCGCCGGGAGGGCGGGGATCATGCGGTCGACGGCGCCGGGAGGGCGCACGTGGCTTCCGGCGGGGGCGCCCTCGTAGAAGAGGTTGCCCCTTCGTCCCGCTTCATCCACGCCGCCAAAGCGGCCGAGACTCACCCCTCGAGGGAAGTGAAGTAGGCCTTCTGCGCGGGATAATACGCGTCGAACTTCGGTAGCGGCTGTCCCTCGCGAGATGCCACGAGCGCGTCGAGGTAGTACTCCCAGCCGGGGCCGAGCTCGCCCACCGCCTTGCGGTTGACGCTGTGGTGAACGAACTCGAGGGTCGTCGTTCCGGCGGCCTCGCGCAGCGTCATCGAGAGGAGCTTCTCGCCATAGCCGCCCTTCGTCCGGACGGCGAGGTGATGCGGCGCTTCGCAGTGCTCGATCGTGCCGTCCAGCCAGGGCTTGCCCTCCTCGAAGGCCATCTGGATGCGGATCTTCTTGTCCTCGCTGGTGGGCTCCCAGGGGCCGAACCAGCGCGCGGTGCTCTCGGAGCTGGTCACGCTGGTCCATACGTCGGCGATCGGCGCGCGGAACGTTCGGCTGAGAACGAGATCGTCGCCGCGGAGGCGGCCGGTGGGCTTCGGGTTCATGCGGTCTTCCTCTTGGTGGTTCTGGTTCGTGACTTGTCTTCTGCGGCCTGCTCGCCGGCTTCGCGCCGCCGGCGAACGCGGTGAACTTCGGTCTCGAGCGCATCGAGGCGGCGGCTCCAGACGCCCGGTCCGCGGAGCTTCGCGAGGAACGCTTCGAGCGGTGCGAGGGCGTCGAGGGTGAGCGCGTACTCGCGCTCGCGTCCGCTCGCGGTGTCGCTCACGAGAGCCGCCTCGCGGAGGACCCGGAGGTGCCGGCTGACCGCGGGGCGGCTCACGGGGAACGCCTCGGCGATCGCGCCGGCCGTGCGGGGCGCCTCGCGGAGCATCAGGAGGATCTCGCGGCGGATCGGATCGGCGAGCGCCTGGGCGACGATGTCCACGGCTCCATACGTAACAACATTGTTACGCGTTGTCCAGCGTCTTCGCGCCGAGGATCAGACGTCCACGGTGTAGACGAAGTCGCCCGGGTCGAAGTTCTCCTTCTTCGCGTCCCGGCGGAAGCGTGCCCAGAGGTCGTCGTTGACGCGCCGGTGGACGTCCGCCCACAGCTGCGGGTACGAGTCGCCCCACGCCTTCTTCGCCTCGGTGAGGAAGCTGTTGAGGAGACGCGGCGCGATCTGCTTGTCGGTGTCGATCGACGGCGTCCCGCCCCCGATGGCCGCGAACTCACGGTTGACAAAGAAGCCGCGCATGGCGAACGCCGGCAGCCAGTGCTGGGAGTGGGTAATGAGGTAGGCCAAGGCGAGCGTGGAGATCTTGTCGTGCCCGGTCCAGGTCGACGAGTTCCGGACGTAGACGCGCCACTGCGCCTCGATGACCTGGACGCGGTACGTCGGATCCTCGGAGATGCCGATGATGGCGCTCATCAGATCCGGCTGGCTGCGCCAGGCGTCGAGCGGGGGAGCGTGGTTCCAGTCGACGTAGGTCTTTCCCTTCCTCACGACCGTGACCTTGGGGCTCGAGACCACCTTCTTT
>JBEKGQ010000091.1:0-13852 GCA_050012715.1 Polyangiaceae bacterium | reverse complement strand
CGACGACGGACGCGACGGCGCCGGCGCCGGCGACGGGGGCGGCCAGTCCGGCGCCCGCGGCGACGGCTCCGGCGGCCACGGCGGCGGCGAAGCCCACGTCCTAGTCGGACGGCGCGGGAGCGAGGGACGGGGGGCGGCTCGTGGTCGGGGCCGCCCCCCGGGCCTTTTGTAGAGCCGCGCGCAACTTCGCGCCCTCACGAGGGAAACAGGAAATCGTCGGTACAGTTTTCGGAGATGCGCGGTTCACCGGGTGAGAGGACACGGACCCCATGGACACCATCGCCAACGACAACGTCACGCCGCTACTCACGCCCTCCCGTTGCCCGCACGAGTGGCAGCCCGTCGAGGGCTGGCAGGCGCGCTACCAGTGCACGCTCTGCCACGCCCTCGGTCGCAAGCTCCGCGTGCTCACCCTCCACAAGTTCGGCGGCCCGATCGGGCGCCCCGGCGTGACCGCGTACCGCTGCCGCTTCAAGTCGAATGGCGTCCAGTGCCGCACCCGCGCCGTCGCCCGCGTCGACGGGACGCTGCGGTGCAAGGCGCACTGCTGCGGCCAGCACACGCGCGCCGGCCGCGACTCGCTCGGGCATCGCTGACTCCCCCAAGAACGAAAGGAACCGCCATGCACATCGATACGCCCTTCCTGCTCGACGACGCCTTCTGCGATGACGACCTCATGCCGGATGTGTCGGAGACCGTCGACGCGATCCGTACGACGAATGACCCGCTCGCGCTCGGGGCGCTCGCGGACCTGTTGCAGCACCCTCACCCCTCCGTCCGCGCCGCAGCCGTCGAGGCGCTCCGGGCGCTCCGCCCCTCGAGCCTGGAGCTTCGCCGGCAGCTCTCGCCGGTCGCGGCGATGCGTGTCCGGGACGCGCTCGGCATCGAGAGAACGCGGAAGACGCGAAAGGCGCGCGCGGCCCTCGTTGCCCGGGACGACGACGAGACCGACGAGTGACATGGCGTCCTCGTGCCCGGGAACGTTCACGACAGGACGTGCTCGTCCTCTTCCTCGTGTCACGTGCCCGTACCTCGAACCACGTGCTCGATCGGCAAGACCGGCGCGGGGCGCCCTCACACCATCCACACCACGAGCCCCACCCCCGCCGCCAGCCGCGCCACCTCCAGGGGCCACGCCCACTTCTTTCGCTCGAGCAGCGCGCCCCACGCAACGACCGTCGCCATGAACACGCTCGCCGCCGCCGCGAGGAACCACGCCGGCGCGGTCGACTCGATCCACAGGTAGGCCATCACCGCTCCCCCCGCGATGGCCATCTGCGCCGCCACGTAGAGCCGGATGCGGCGCGGCGCGCGCACGTCGTACCGCGGATGCGCTCCGGGGTCCGCCGGCGGGACGACGACCGGTCCTCCGAGGTCGGCCGGGCGCCACTCGGGGGGCGCGAACCAGACCCACAGCTTGTCACGGAGCGATCTCGTCTCACGGGACATCTTCGCCAGCGTCCACCAGTGCGTGACGTTGGCGCGGAGAGGGTCCCATGTGGGCACCACCTTCACCGTGCCGTAGGTGGGCTCGTGCTCCTCGCGCTGGTAGGTGCCGAAGAGCCGGTCCCACACGATGAAGATGCCCGCGTAGTTCCGGTCGACGTACTCGGGGTCGATGCCGTGGTGCACGCGGTGGTGGCTCGGCGTGTTCATGATCCACTCGACGGGGCCGAGGCGCTTGATGGCGCGGGTGTGGATCCAGAACTGGTAGAGCGTGTCGATCGTGACGCCGGCGAGGTACATGACCGGCGGGAAGCCGAGCACCGCCAGCGGCAGGTAGAACGCCGGGATGACGATGGACTCGAGCCAGGGCTGCCGGAGGGCGACCGAGAGGTTGTACTCCTCGCTCTGGTGGTGCACCGAGTGCACCGCCCAGAGGAAGCCGACGCGATGCGCCGCGCGGTGGAAGACGTAGTAGGCGAGGTCGACCCCGACGACGAGGAGGACCCACGCGAGCGGCGACCGGGGGGACATCTCGTGGACGCGGGCGTGGGTGAAGAGCCACGTGTAGGGAATGAGGCCGAGCCCCTTGAAGAACGGCTCGAGGACCTGCTGGCCGACGCCGCAGGAGAGGTTCGTGATGGAGTCGGAGAAGCGGTACATCC
Organism: Polyangiaceae bacterium; assembly: GCA_050012715.1. Taxonomy (GTDB): domain Bacteria; phylum Myxococcota_A; class Polyangia; order Polyangiales; family Polyangiaceae; genus Palsa-1150. The sequence goes on along the minus strand of JBEKGQ010000091.1, from coordinate 11,744 downwards.
CCTTCTTCCGCTGGATGCGCAGGACCAGGTGCTCGATCCCGATGAGGAGGAAGAAGAGCGGGATGGCGAAGGCGACGGACTTCTCGTCCACGGGTGGAGCCTAGCCGTTCTGGCGCTCTCTTCCTGGATGACGCGACGCATTGATTTGGTTTGACGCATCGCGTCCTGATGGTTACCCTTCTTCTCGTTCGCCCCCCTGCCCCTGCACCGACCCACGGTGCAGGGGCTTTTTATTGGGTCGGCGCAAAACTTCGACGGCGGGCCTGAAAAGCGCGCCCGATGGCGGTTCGGAGTGCCGCCACCCCCGCGTCAGCGCTAGAGAATCGGGGTCGTCATGGCTCCCCAATCCCGCGATCGCCAGCGCATGCGCAACGACCTCCACGAGCTCGCGAGGCTGGCGAAGCCGGGCTCCGATTCGCCGGTCCAGGGCTTCGACACCGCCGACAGCTCGGGATTCGTCGACCTCTCGGCCTATTCGACGAACGACCCCGGGTGGGTCGACCGGGAGCTGGCGAGGGCGCGCAAGGGCGAGCCTCCCCCGCCGCCGCCGCGCGCCGGAGGGAAGGCCATCGACGCGCTGCTGCCCGCGAGCATGGCGCCGGTTTCGCTCGAGGTGCCGGGGGACCCGGACGACACGATGAACGTGCGCCCGTCGCGGGCCCGGGGAGCGATCTACACCGTGATGGGCGTCGCGGCGGTCGCGGCCGTCGGGTTCCTCGCGTTCACGCTCGCGAAGCACCCGCCGCCCCCCCCCGCTTCCACGACGGCCGCCGCCGCCGCGCCGCCTCCGGCCGCGGCCACGGTGGATCCCGCGGCCGTGACCGCCGCCTCGGCGACGACAACGGCCCCGACGACGAGCACCGCGACGACGACCGTCGCCGTCGCCGTCGCCACGCCGGCTCCGGTGGCGGCCGTCGAGACGCACACGAGCAAGGCCCGGAAGAAGGCCTTTGCCGCGACGCGAGCCCGCCCGGTCGCCCAGGCGGCCGAGGCGGCACCGGCGGCGGCTCCGGCCCACGTGGCCGTGGAGGCACCGGCGGCCGTGATCCCGAAGTCGAAGCCGGCGGCCGGCGGCGACTCGCTCATGGACCTGATCAAGAAGTCCGTCGCGACCGGCAAGTAAGGGCGCTACTGCGCGTGGTCATGGGCCGGCGCGGGCGGCGCCTGCGCGACGTCGACCTTCTTCTTTCGCTTGAGCCCGTCGGCGACGACGTAGAACGCCGGCACGACCAGCAGGCTCAGCGCCGTCGACAGGATGAGGCCTCCGATGACCGCGTCCGCCATCGGCCCGCGCGTCTCGGAGCCGGGCCCGAGCCCCATCGCGGACGGCACCGCCGCCATCATCGTCGCGACCGCGGTCATCAGGATGGGCCGCAGGCGCACCGGCCCCGCCTTGAGCATCGCGGTCCGGGCGTCGAGGTTCTCGTGCGCGCGGATCTCCGCCGCGTAGTCCACGAGGATGATCGAGTTCTTCTTCACGATGCCCATGAGGAGCAAGAGCCCGATCATGCTGAAGACGTTCAGCGTCTTGCCCGCGATGAAGAGCGCGAACATCGCCCCCGCGATCGAGAGCGGCAGGATCGTGAGCACCGTGACGGGGTGGAGGAACGAGTTGAACTGCGACGCGAGCACCATGTAGGCGACGAGAATGCCGACGATGAGGGCGAAGATGAGACTGCTCATCGCGTCGCTGAACTGCGAGCTCGCGCCGCTCGTCACGATGCGGTACCCGGTCGGAAGCTCGGCCCCGAGCGACTGGACGTAGGCGATGGCCTCGCCCTGCGCGTGACCGGCGGCGACGTTGCCGGTGATCGTGATGGCGCGCTCCCGGTCGGCGTGGTTGATGGCCTGGAGCTCCGCCACCTGGCTGGTGATGACGACCGACGAGAGCGGGATGAGCGTCCCGTTGGCGGCGCGCACGCGGAGCATGCTGAGGTCCTCGGGACGCGAGCGCTGCACCGCGCTGAGGCGCAGGTTGATGTCCATGCGGCGGCCGGCGTTGGAGTACTGGCCGACGACGACGCCGCCCACGAGCGCGCTCACCGTGGTGGCGATGTCCGACACCGAGACGCCGACGTCGTTCGCGCGGTCGCGGTCCGGGGTGACGACGAGCTCGGGCGAGCCGAGCTGGTAGTCGCTGTCGACGTCCGTCGCGAGGCCCGAGGCCGCCAGCTCGTTCTTCACCTTCATCGCGACGCTGACGAGCGTGTTCCAGTCACTGCCGCGCACCGAGAACTCGATCGGATAGCCCTTCGAGCCGCCGAAGCCCTGCTGCGAGAGGTCCTGCACCGCGGCCTTGAGGCCGGGGTACGAGTTGAACTCGTTGCGCATCAGGGTCGAGAACTGCGACTGCGTGAGCTTGCGCTCCTTGGGGTCGACCATCGTCACGTAGAGCTGCGCGGTGTTGTTCGCGCTGCCCCCGGTGGTCGACATCACGTCGACCACCTCCGGCCGCTCGAGGAGGAACTTCTCCGCGCGACGCACGAGGGCGTCGGTGGCCATCAGGTTGGAGCCGACCGACGTCGTCAGCTTCACGCTGAGGCGGCTCTGGTCCTGCGAGGGGACGAACTCCTGCGGGATCTTGGTCGCCACGAAGCCGGCGAACGCGAGCACCGAGACCGCGATGGCGAGGACGACCCACGGGAAGCGGAGCGACGCCGCGAGGGCGCGCGCGTAGCCGCGCGAGAGCGCCTCGAAGCCGCGGTCGGCGACCCGGCCGACGAGGCCCCGGTTCTCGTGGGACGTGGTGGTGAGCATCTGCGCGCAGCGCGCCGGCGCGAGCGAGATGGCCTCGATGTACGAGAGCGCCACCGCCACCGAGAGCGTCACCCCGAACTGGAGGAAGAACTTGCCGACCATGCCGCTCATGAAGGCGACCGGCATGAAGATGGCGATGACGGCGATGGTCGCGGCGAGCGCGGCGAAGGTTATTTCCTTCGTCCCCTCCGAGGCGGCGGTGACCTTGTCCTTCCCCATCTCCGCGTGGCGGAAGATGTTCTCCATGACCATGACCGCGTCGTCGACCACGAGGCCGACCGCGAGCGACAGCCCGAGGAGGGTGAACGTGTTCAGCGTGAAGCCGCAGAAGTAGAGGATCGCGATCGTCCCCAGCAGCGACATGGGGATGGCGAAGAGGACGTTCAGCGTCGACGACAGCGAGCCGAGGAAGATCCAGCACACGATCGCGGTCAGGATGACGGCGAGGCCGAGCTCGATCCCTATTTCGTCCACCGACTCGTTGATGAAGACGGTGGTGTCGAAGATGACGTCGATCTTCATCCCCGGCGGCAGGGTCGCCTGGAGCTTGTCGAGGCTCTGGCGCACCGCCTTCGCGACGCCCACCGCGTTCGACCCGGGCTGCTTGAGGATGCCCATGGCCTGCGTCGTCATGCCGTTGTTGCGGGCGAGCGTCGTGACGTCGACGAAGCCGTCCTCGACCAGCGCGACGTCCGACAGGTGCACCTGGCTGATGCCGTTGCTGCGGATGAGCAGGGCGCGCATCGTGTTCAGGTCGACCGCCTCGCCGACGACGCGGACGTCGAAGGCGAGGCCGCCGTTGTCGAGCTCCCCGCCGGGCATCGAGATGTGCTGCTTGCCGATCGCGGTGATGACGTCGGTCACGGTGGTGCCGGTCGCCACCAGCTTCTCGGCGTCCACCCAGATGCGGATGTTCCGGTCCAGGTAGCCCATCATCGAGACCTGGCCGACGCCGGGCACGGTCTCGAGCATGTCCTCGACCTGGTAGCGCGCGACGTCGGCGAGGAGCTGCCGCGAGAAGGGCCCCGAGACGCCGACGGTGATGATCGGCTGGTCGTCCGGGTTGCTCTTCGACACCACCGGCGCCTGGACGCTCGTCGGCAGGCTTCGCGCGGTCTGGGCGATCTTGGCCTGCGTGTCCTGGAGGGCCAGATCGATGTCGCGCGAGAGGTCGAACGTCGCGGTGACGCGCGCCGAGCCCACCTTGGCCGACGACACCATCGTGATGACGCCGGTGACCTGCGACATCGCGTCTTCGATCGGGTTGATGATGCCCGTCTCGACGTCCTCCGGGGAGCCTCCCGGCCAGGCGATGCTCACCGTGATCGCCGGGTTGTCGACGTCCGGGAACTGGCTGATGCCGATGCGCGTGACGGCGATGATCCCGAAGAGGATCGTCCCGAACATCATCATCCAGGCGAGGACCGGCTTCCGCAGGCAGACGTCGGTGATATTCAACGGGGCCCTCCCGGTGGGCGCGCGGAGGTCGCGGCGCGGGCGGAGCTCGGTGGCGGAGGGGGCGCCACGGACGCCGACGGGATCGGGCCGCCGGCGTCGGCGATCGACGCGGTCTGCGCGGCCTGCAGCGTCGTACGGCTGCTGATCTTCACCGGCGCGCCTTCCGAGAGCGCCTCGAAGCCGGTGACGACGAGGAGCTCGCCCACGGTGAGGCCCTGGGTGATCTCGACCCCGCCGTCGGGCGTGTACATCCCGAGCTGCACCTGCCGGAGGTGCGCGATGTTCTTGTCGTCCACCGTGTAGACGATGTTCCCGGTGGCGGTGGGCGACACGGAGAGCGAGGGGACGACGATGGCCTGGCGGGCGTCTCCGATGGGGACGTTGACCTCGCAGAAGGCACCCGGGCGGAGCCAGTACTTGTGCTCCGTGTCGTCGACCTCCGCCGTCACCGGGACGAGGCGTGTCGCCGGATCCGCCGCGTCGGCGACGAGCATGATCTTCGCCGTGTACTGCCGCGCGCTCTCGCGCAGCTTCATGTTCGCGATCATCCCCTTCTGGAGACGGGGGGCGTCCTGCTCGGTCACCCCGAAGCGGAGGATCATCGGGTCGCGCTGGAGGAGCGTCGCCAGGATCGCGCCCGGCTGCAGGTACTGCCCGCCCACGACGGAGCGCGACTGGATGACGCCGGCGAACGGCGCGCGCACGTAGGCGTCGCGGAGGTTGAGCTGCGCGACGCGGAGCGCCTGCTGCGCGGAGGCCACGTCGGCCTTCCCGGTCGCGACGTTGGTCGCGTAGGTCTCCACCTCTTCGCCGGCAACGAGGCCGGGATGCTGCGCCACGGCTTGCTGGCGGCGCGCGAGCTCGGCCTCGGCGGACTTCTCGGTGGCGATGGCCCGGTCGAGCGCCGCCTTCGCCTGGTCGACCGCCACCTGGTAGCGATCCGGCTCGATGGCGACGAGCAGATCGCCCTGCTTCACCGAGGCGCCCTCCGCGAAGCTCACCTTGTCGACCGCGCCCGCGACCCGCGCGGTGATCTGCACCTGCTGGAACGCCTCCATGCTGCCGGGCGCCATCACGGTGTAGTTGACCTGCCGGAGGTCGAGCGGCGCGACCTGGACCGGGTATTCGAGCTTGTTGACGCCCTTGCCCTTCTTCAGGGCCGAGTCCGACTCCGCCTTGCCGCAGCCGGCGGTCATCGCGGAAGCGAGGCCGGTCAGCACGAAGCCCACGACGACGATGGCGCCCCTCATTTCAGCTCCGTCCCGAGCGGTTCGAGCCCGAGTGCTTGACGCAGGCCGAGATACGCCTCCGCCATCGTGAACTCCGCGCTCGACAGGGCCACGTCCGCGGTGAACCGCGAATCGTTGGCGTCGACGAGCTCGATCGCCTTCGCGAGCCCCTGCCGGTAGAGGATCGCCGTCTCGTCCACGTTCTGCGCGGCGAACTTCGCCGAGTCGCCGGCGGCGCGAAACGCGGACTGCGCGGACACGAGGAGCGCGACCGCGCTGCGGACCTGGGCGTCGACGTTGCGGTCGAGCATCTTGAGCGTCAGCTCGGCGATCTCCGCCTGCGCGTCGCGCGAGTGCTTGTCGGCGTAGCGCGAGCCGTTGTCGAAGATGGTCCACGTCAGCGTCGCCTGCAGTGTCTCGTCGCTCGCGCGGCTGTTGGGGAGCGCGTTGCCCGTCAGCTCCTGCGCCTGCAGGCCCACCGTCGGGATGAGACGCATCATCGGCTCGTCGGCGAAGTCGTGCGCGGCGACCGCCTGGTACTTCGCGACCTGCACGTCGGGGCGATGGTCGAGCGCGAAGCGGACGAGCGCCTCCGGCGCCCCGGCCCCCTGCTGCGCTGCCGAGAGCGTCCCCGAAGGCGGCACCACGCTCGCCGGGACCGGCGCGTTCACCGTGAACGCGAGCTGCACGTACGCGTTGTCGAGCGCGCCCTTGTCGGCCTCGACCTCGCGGACGGCGCCGGTCATGTCCACCTGCGCGCGGGTGACGTCGTTCGTGCTCGTGAGCCCCGCCTCCGCCCGCGCCTGCGTGTCGGCCAGGTTCGACCGGGAGTTGTCGAGCGCGCGCTGCGCGGCGGCGACCACCTCCTGGGCGTTGAGCACGGTGAAGAACGCGGTCGCGCCGGCGAAGGCCAGGAGGCGCTTGTCGTCGACGTTCTGCGAGCGCTGGGCGTTCGCGAGCTCCTTCGCCTGCCCGTAGAGCGGGAAGTTCGACGCGACGAGGAGCGGCTGGGTCACGGTCAGGTTCGCGGTCCCGACGTTGTTGGGGACGGTCGAGGTCGCGGCGTACGCGTGCTGGGTGTCGGTCCCGCCCATCGTGACGACGGGCATGAACTGCGCGAACGCCTTCTCGACCGCCGCGTCGGCGACGACCACGTTGAGGTCGGAGATCTTCGCGCGCTCGTTGCGCGACAGCGTGAGCTGCACGGCGTCTTGCAGGCTCATCGCCGGCCCTCCCGGAACGATGGTCGCCGGTCCTGCGGCCGGGGCCGGTGTGGAGGGAGGCGCCGCCATCGTCGCGGGAGCGGTCGCGACCGGAGGCGGCGGTGGTGGCGGAGGCGCGGTCGGCGACGGCCCCGCGGCGAGTGCCAGACGCGGCAGGACCAGCGCGCACACCGCCGCGATCGCCGCCCCGCATGTCGTGTGACCGGACATAGCCCCCGGCGAGGATAACGCGCGTTCGCATGAGACAGGTGGAGTTCTCGCTGTGTCCGTTTCGCCCGTCTCCGCTACATGTTCCGCACGCTCGATGCCCCGCCCTCCCCCGCTCCGGACCGACGGCTCCAACCCGTTCGCGCGCTACAGCATGGAAGTCCGGGTCCCGCGCATCGCGCGGGACGTCCTGGATCGGAATCCCACGCTCGCGCCCGCTTCACGCGACGCGGTGGAGCGGCTCGCCCGGCTCATCGAAGCGGATGCGCCCCTGCCCGCCCCCCGGGCGCCGGCGCCGGACGTCGAGGCGTGGACGGCCGCCCACGCCGAGCACGCCAGCGAGCGATGGCTGGGCGCCGAATGGTTTCATGCCGAGCTCGCCTTTTACCGGGAGCTCGCGAGCGCGTGCCGCTTCTGGGAGACGGACCGCGATCCGTTCGCGCCCGCCAAGGAAGAGGAGCTCGCCGGTGAGCGCCCCTGGTCGCGGCTGGAGCAGGCGCTCGACCCGGGCGGAGCTCGCGACGAGCGGGTCCACGGGCTGCTCGACGCGTGCCTCTGGGGGAACCGCGTCGATCTCAGCTACGCCGTCGGCACGGCACACGCGAGCGCGAGCGGCGAGGACCTCCTCGTCGACGACCGCGCGGCGGCGATCCCGCTCTTCGTCCAGCCGGGGGCGAGCGTGCACATCCTCGCGGACAACGCCGGCACCGAGCTGGCGCTCGACCTCGGCCTCGTCGACGTCCTCCTCGGCGACCCGGGGTGCCGCGTCACCTTGCACCTGAAGATGCAGCCCGTCTTCGTCAGCGACGCGCTCCCGCGCGACGTCTGGAGCACGCTCGATCGCACGACGGCTCGCGGCGGCGCCACCGCCCGGGTCGCGGCTCGCCTCCGCGAGGCGTTCGACGCCGGCCGGCTCGTCCTCGCGCCCGATCCGTTCTGGTCGGGCCCGCGCTTCCTGGGGGAGGCGCCGGCTCACGTCGCGAGCGCGCTCGCGACCGCGACCGTGGTCCTCGTGAAGGGGGACGCGAACTACCGGCGGGTCGTGGGTGACGCGCTCTGGCCGCCGGAGGCGACGTTCGCCCAGGCCGCCAGTTACGCGCCGTTCCCGATGCTCTGCCTGCGGACGATGAAGAGCGACTCGGTCGTGGGCCTCCCGCGCGGCGTCGCCGAGCGCCTCGACGCGACCGAGCCGCGCTGGCGCATCGACGCGCGGCGCGGCGTCGCGCAGGTGTACCTCGGGCCTCCCGGCGGCCGAAACGGCTGACGCCGGCTCGCGCGCCGTCGCGCGCAGGATTGGCACCCCGCCGCCCCGCGAGTTGCCCTACAGTCGCCCGCGACGAGACGACGCCCCATGGATGAAACCACGCGGATCGAGCACTCGAAGTTCGTGGTCGGCAGCGGATCCGCGGCCATCGACGCGGGCGAGCTGCCGTGGGCCTACGGGGAGGACCGCATCACCGCGATGGCGCGCGATCCGGACTCCGCCTTCCTCTACTGGGAGGTGACCGACGAAGGCATCGCCGCCGCGCGCTCCCGGCTCGGGCCGGCGGGGGCGCACGGGTGGCTCGATCTCCGCGTCTACGACACGACCGGGCGCGCCTTCGACGGCACGAACGCGAACGACTACTTCGACATCCGCGTCGAGCGGCACGACCGCGAGTACTTCCTCATGATCCGCCGGCCGACGTCGAGCATGCACGTCGAGATCGGCGTGCGCACCCACGAGGGCTACTTTCAGCCCATCGCGCGCTCCGGCCGCGTCGACTTCCCGCGCAGCGGGCCGTCGCCGGACACGCACCTCGAGTGGATGACCGTCACCGGCGACCACGAGCCGCCGTGCGTCGCCCCCTACGGCTCGAAGTACTCCGGGCCCGAGGCGCCGCTTCCCGGGCGCGCGGGCGCGGGCTACGTCGACGTGTGGCGCGCCGGCTACGCGCCGTCGATGCCGGTCGAGGAGCCGACCGTCCACCACCAGGCCCCGTCGAGCACGGGGACGACGACGACGCGCACCTTCCACCGGCATCACGTCGCCCACGTCGAGCGCTGGTGGCGGCTCGACGAGTGGCGCGCGGAGTGGCGGGCCGGGCTCCGCTTCTTCCGGTGGGAGCACTTCGATCCGCAGCGCGTCGTGGTGGAGCTCCTCGGGGAGCATCCGGAGCACGTGCGCATCGAGGGCGGCGAGATGGTGGCCTACGGTCCGTGGCGCGTGACGATCCACGGCTTCCCGCAGGAGCCGGGGCGGCGCGTGCTGTCGACGTGGTCGATGCGCTGGGTGCGGGCCTCGACGCCCCTCATCGAGCGGTGGGAGCACGTCCTCGAGCAGGAGGTGCTGTCGAGCTACGAGGTCGAGCACCGCATCGCGGGCGCCTCGGAGCAGCAGCTCCTCCTCGAGCGCGGGGCGAGTGAGCGCTGGCGCCTCGGGGGCTCGGAGCGCATGTGGCTCGGCGCGAGCGAGTGGGCAGCCGCGGGCGGCTCGGAGACGCGGTGGCTCGGCGCGAGCGCGCTCCTCTACGGCGGCGCGAGCGAGCGCGCCGGGGCGAGCGAGCGCCTGGGCGCGAGCCGGCTGGGAGGAGCGAGCGAACGCCAGGCGCGCCCGATGGGCGAGCAGTGGGGCGGCAGGTAGGCCGAGATGGCGACGCCCCACGGCTACCTGGCGCTGGTGCTGCACGCGCACCTGCCCTTCGTCCGCCACCCGGAGGCCCCTTCCTACATGGAAGAGGAGTGGTTCTTCGAGGCCATCACCGAGACGTACGCCCCCCTCCTCCTCGCCTTCGAGCGCCTCGGGCGCGACGACGTGGACTTTCGCCTGACGCTGAGCTTCAGCCCGTCGCTCCTGTCGATGATGACCGACGATCTGCTGAAGGAGCGCTACGGCAAGAAGCTCGATCACATCCTCGAGCTCGCCGAGAAGGAGGTCGACCGCACCGGCCGCGAGGACCGCCCGTTCCACGAGCTCGCGAAGATGTACCGCCACCGCTTCCACGAGATCCGCGACTGCTGGCGGCGCTACGAGGGCGACCTCGTGCGCGGCTTCCGCGCGCTGCAGGACGCCGGGCGGCTCGAGATCATCACGTGCACCGCGACGCACCCGTTCTTCCCGCTGCTCGATCGCAACTGGGCGGCGTTCCGCGCGCAGGTCCACACCGCGGCCGACGTGTACGAGCGCCTCTTCGGGCGGCGGTCGCAGGGGATGTGGCTCGGCGAGTGCGGCTACGTCCCCGGGGTCGACGAGCTGATGCGCGACGAGGGCATCCGCTTCTTCTTCGTCGACACGCACGGCGTGCTCTTCGCCGAGCCGCGGCCGCTCTACGGCGTGCACGCGCCGATCTACTGCCGCTCCGGCGTCGCCGCCTTCGGGCGCGACATCGAGAGCAGCAAGCAGGTCTGGAGCGCCGAGGAGGGCTACCCGGGCGACCCGGTGTACCGCGACTTCTACCGCGACATCGGGTTCGACCTGCCGATGGACTACATCAAGCCCTACATCCACTCGGAGGGGATCCGCACCTTCACCGGCTTCAAGTACTTCGCGGTCACCCACCGCGCGATGCACGACAAGCGGCCCTACGATCCGCACCTCGCGTACGTGCGCGCCGCCGAGCACGCCGGCAACTTCATGTTCAACCGCGAGCGGCAGGTCGAGCACCTGCGCGCCAACATGGACCGCCGCCCCATCGTCGTCGCGCCCTACGACGCGGAGCTCTTCGGCCACTGGTGGTACGAGGGGCCGATGTTCCTCGAGCTCCTGTTCCGGAAGCTCGAGTACGACCAGGGAACCGTGGCGCCCATCACGCCGAGCGGCTACCTGCACGAGTACCCGACCAACCAGGTGGCGACGCCGTCGCTGTCGTCGTGGGGCGAGAAGGGGTACGGCGACTACTGGTGCAACGGCAGCAACGGCTGGGTGTACCGGCACCTCCACAAGATGGCGGAGCGCATGGTGGAGCTCGCGCAGCGCTTCCCGGGCGCCGAGGGCAGCCGGCGACGGGCGCTCGACCAGGCGGCGCGCGAGGTCATGCTGGCGCAGGCGAGCGACTGGGCCTTCATCATGAAGACGGGGACGACGGTGCCCTACGCGACGAAGCGCACGAACGACCACGTGAAGCGCTTCACGCGCATCTACGAGGACCTCACCGCGGGGCGCGAGCTCGACGAGGGCTGGCTGGCCGAGGTCGAGCGGCGGGACAACCTCTTCCCCGAGGTCGACTACCGCATGTACGGGACGTGAGCGCACCATGGCTCCGACACCGAGGCGCTCGAGCGCCAAGAAGACCGCGACGAAGAGCGCCAAGAAGACCGCGACGAAGAGCACCCGCGCTGGCTTCGAGTTCGCCGCTCGCCTCGAGCAAGTCCCGCACGGAGGCCCGTACTACGTGAGCATTCCGGCGGCGGTGACCGAGGCCATCGGGCGGCGTGGCATCGTCCCGATCGTCGCCTCGGTCAACGGCGTCGCGGACGTGCGCGCGAGCATGGTGCCCTGCGGCGGCGGGCGCCACCGGCTGCGGCTGAACGCCGCGACGCGCGACGCGGCGGACGTGAAGCTGGGCCAGCGGCTCTCGATGCGGCTGCACGTCGACGAGAACCCGGTCGGCGATCCCGTCCCCGACGACCTCGCCCACGCGCTCCGAGAGATGGACGTCTTCGACGCCTTTCGCCAGATGCCCGTCGGCCGCCAGAACCACATCCTGCGCTGGCTCGAGGCCGCGGTGAGAGAGGAGACGCGCGAGAAGCGCATCGTCCAGATCGTCGAGAGCGCGCAGGCGTGGCGCGAGGATCCCAGGGACCGGCGATGGGAGGGAGCCGGCCGGGGCTGAGAGAGAGCGCGGGCGCGGACGCATGCGCATGCGCATGCGCGGGCGCGGGCGCCGGCGGG
>JBEKGQ010000090.1:0-13913 GCA_050012715.1 Polyangiaceae bacterium | reverse complement strand
AGAGCAGCTCGAGCGTGTGCAACTTCGGCTCCCCCCAACCGTGGCTCGACGTGGGCGTCGCGGTCACCGGCAACACGCCGGTCACCCAGGCGGACAACAGCAACTCGAACGGCCAGGTCAGCGTCGCGTGCACGGTGTCCGCGTCGGGCTCCGGGTTCGACATCGACCTCGTCGTCAGCCAGGGCGGGCTCCAGGGCGGCAGCGTGACGATCACCTCGCCGCCCGGCATGGGCGCGGTGACCACCGCCGGCGCCAGCGGCATCACCGGCGTCTTCGAGAGCGAGACGTACGGCGAGTACCGGGAGACCGACTGCACGATCTCGTTCACGTACAACGGCGAGATGATCTCCAACATCACCACGCAGCCGACGGTCGCGGCGGGCCGCATCTGGGGACACCTCTCGTGTCCGACGGCCCAGATCCAAGGCCAGACGGTGATGGTCGACGGCGGGACGCAGAACAAGCAGTGCGACGCCGAGGCCGACTTCCTCTTCGAGCAGTGCAGCCTCTGACGAGCTAGTCGCTCGCGACTCGCCTAGTCGTCCTCGGGGGGAGGCTTCTCGCCGTCCGGGAACGAGGCGAGGAGCGCCTGGACCTCGGCGCCGACCTCGAGCTCGGGGTGCGTGTCGAGGAACGCCTCGAGGTACTTCCGCGCCGCCTTCTCGTCGCCGCGCGCGTGGTACGCGAGGCCGACGGCATGGAGCGCGTCGGGGTCGGCCGGAACGCGGGCGAGCGCGGCCAGGCCCTCGCGGAGCGAGCCGCGGATGTCGCCGAGGATCCGCAGCACGTGGGCCAGCGCGACGCGGGCCCCCATGTGCCCCGGCGCGAGCTTGATGGCGGCGCCGTAAGCGTCGCGCGCGGGCTCGAGCTCGCCAATCTCGAAGAAGGCGATGCCGAGGAAGTAGTAGGCGTACGCGTTCTTCGGGTCCTCCTCCAGCACGCTCCGCAGCTCCACCATCGCCTCGCGGAAGCGCTCTTCGTGGAGCAGCTCGGTGGCTTCCTCGACCGCCTCCCAGCGCGCGGCGTCCTCGCGTTCTTCTTTCGTGGCCTTGGTCGGTCCCGTCGATTTGCTCGCCATCTATGCCGTCACCTCGGGGTGAATGAACCGGTCGAACGCCGCGCGCACCTCGTCCGGGATGCGGCGCGGGCGGCCGGTCGCCATCTCGATGAAGCCCCACGTCGTGCGTCCGCGAGCGAGCACCTGACCGTCGGCCTTGCGCGCGAGCTCGGTCGAGCGAAGGCACTTGGCCGCCATCACGCTGGATATCCAGGTTCGCGCTTCGAGCCCATCGCCGCGTAGAGCGGGACGCACGTAGTCGATCTCGTGGCGGACCACGACGAAGACGCCCCCGAGGCGGCGGTACCCCTCGATGCCCAGGCCCACCGCGTCGGAGTGGGCGATGGCCACGTCCTGAATCCAGCGGACGAACGCGATGTTGCTCGCGTGGCCGAGGACGTCGATGTCCTCGTCGGCCACGGAGAGGTCCAGCCGAAAGGTGTCAGGTCCGCTCACGGCGGCGCAGCCTAGTCCGAAAGCTGTGCCCGCGCGCATGGATCGTGCTTCTTTCGGGCGGAGATGGCGATCCCCGTCGCGCTCGAGCAGCTCATCGGCGTCGAGCGTCTGGCTCTGCTGCGAGAGGTCGCCCTGGTCCCGCGGGATCTCGCCGAGGTGGTCCCCCGAGCCCAGCCGGGAGAGGACGTGGTCGTGCTCGTCCACGGCTTCTTCGCGAGCGCCGGGGTCTTCCGTCCGCTGCGAGCCAGGCTCGAGCGAGAGACGGGCGCGCACGTCGCGACGTTCACGCACGCCCCGGGGGTGGGGATCCAGCGCATCGCCCGTCGGCTCGCGCGCCTCGTAGATCAGTTCCCGGAGGGGACGCGCATCACGGTCGTCGGGCACTCGCTGGGCGGCGTCGTGGCGCGCTGGTACGTGCAAGAGCTCGGCGGGCATCGCCGCGTCGCCCGGACCATCTCGCTCGCGAGCCCCTTCGGCGGCATCGACGTGCCCCAGGTCCTCGTCGGCAACGACCTGCACGAGCAGAGCGCGCTCCTCCGGCGCCTCCGCGAGCGGGCCCATCTCTGCGGCGTCCCCCACACGTCGATCGTCGGCGAGGACGACACCGTGGTCCCCGGCGTGAAGACCGCGAGCCTCGGCTACGGCGAGGTCGTCGTGCTGCCGGGCCGCGGGCACAATGCGCTCCTCTTCTGCGAGCGCGCCGCGGGCCTCGTCATCGACGGCGTGAAGACCCGAACCGCCTAGCCCCTGGGATCTCCGGCGGGCGCGTGGTAGCCATGCGCCACCGTGCCGCGCCGCCCGCTCCTTCTCGCGTTCCCCGTGGTGTCCGCGCTCGCCGTCGCTCTCGCGGCCGCGGGCGACGCCCGGGCGGACGTGAGCTCGTGGTTCGCGGTGGGCGGCGGGGCGACGGCGCAGCTCGCGCAGGGCGCCAGCACGCGCGACGTGGCCGGGACGCTCACGTACTCCTTCGGCGTCGGCAGCTCGCCGATGAAGCCCTTCGTCCTCGGCATCCTCTACCGCGGCACGACGTACTTCGGCCTCGGGACCGACCTCGGCGTCGCCGTGCGCGGTGCGACCGGCGGCTTCGCGCGCGGCAACTGGGGCGTCGCGCTCGACGCGGGCGTCGTGTGGCGCACGTGGGGCGACGGGTCGTACGGCGACTCCCCGCTCCAGGGCGTGCTCACGTTCGGCTCGCCGTGGGGCCTCCAGCTCGCGGTCGGCGGGCAGGTGTGGACGCTGGACAACGGCGTCTCCGCGCAGGGGGTCTTCGCGGCCCTGGAGATCGATCTCCTCCGGCTGACGCTCATGCGGCAGGGCTCGAGCGAGAAGTGGTGGCCCAACCCGAACCCGGCCGGCGGACGCGAAAAGACGGTCTCGCTGCTCTCCTGGTAGGTGCGGGCGCGGCCCTCAGGGCTTGCGCTGCTCGTCGGCCTTGATCGAGTAACGGACGAGCGCGCGCAGGACCTCGTTGCGCTCGACGTTGCCGATCGCGCTCTTCAGGTCCTCGTACACCGTCGGGTCGACGAGGAGGCCCCCGATGGTCCCCTTGCCCTGACGGACGCCCTGGACGATGGCGCGGAGATCGTCGCTCATCGCGTTCAGGTTGGCCATGACGTGCTGCGACGAGTCGTCCCCGTAGAGGATGGCGTGCGCGATGCCGTTGCCCTGGCGGACCGCCTTCAGGTCCTGGTGCAGCTCGCTCATCATCCCCGCCGTGTCCTTGGACATCTCGCCGTCGTAGATGAGCGCGTGCGCGATGCCGGGCCCTTGCTTCACGTGGGCGGTGACGTCCTGCACGTCGGCGAGCGTCTCGTTCAGGTGCTCGGTCGTGCGGTTGCCGTTGGCGAGGAGCTGATCGAGCTCGTCGGCCGCCCGGTGATCGTAGAAGAGGCGGTGCATCGTCCCGTCACCGTGCACCATCGCGTCGAGCAGCGAGTGCACGTCGGCGGCCGAGCCCTTGATGTCGGCGGCGAGCTTGGGATCCCCGAGCGACTGCGCGAGGGGCTCGAGCTTCTCGATGGCCTGCTGCGCCGCCGCCGCGACGCGGTTCGCCGCGGCGAACATGTCCGCCGGCTCCTCGGACGGGATGAGGTCCTTCGGGTCGAGCGAGGCTGCGTCGGGCGAGCCGAGGCCGAGCTCGATCATCTTGTCGCCGAGCAGCCCTTTGTTGCCGACGTGGGCGACGGTGTCGGTCCGGATGCGCGCCGCCTCCTTCTTCTCGATGGCCAGGCTGACGAAGATGCGGCCGTCCTTGGGGTCGCTCCCGTGGTGCAGGCCGTTGACCTGCCCGACGTCGAGCCCGCCCATGCGCACCGGCGCGCCCGGCTTGAGGCCGGCGACGTCGTTGAACGCCGTGACGTACGAGACCTTAGGCTCCCAGAGCTGGCGCGTGTTCCCGATGAGGAAGACTCCCGCGCCCATGAGCGCGAGGCCCACGATGACGAAGAGACCGACCTTGAACTGTCTGGACATGGGTCCTCGAAACTCTCAGGAAGAAGACAGGAGCGCGCTGACGTCTTCCGTCTCGGGCGCGTGCCCCTCGATGAAGTCGCGTACGGCGGGGTTCGTGGTGCTCTTGAAGTCCTCTTTCGTGCCGACGAGGAGGACGCGCCCCTTGCCGATCATGGCCAGGCGGTCGGACACGGTGAACGCCGTCCCCATGTCGTGGGTGACGACGACGCTCGTCAGCTTGAGCGTGCGCTGGATGGCGACGATGAGGTGGTTGATGCGCGCGGTGTTGATGGGGTCGAGCCCGGTCGTCGGCTCGTCGTAGAGGATGACCGCGGGCTGGAGCGCGAGCGTGCGCGCGAGGCCGACGCGCTTCTTCATGCCGCCGGAGAGATCGCTCGGCCGCATCGACTCGATGCCGGGGAGCCCCACGAGGGCGAGCGACTGCTCGACGCGCGCGAGGATCTCCTCGTTGCTCATCTTGTCCCAGAACTGCTCGCGGAGGCCGTAGGCGACGTTCTCACCGACGGAGAGAGAGTCGAAGAGCGCCGCGCCCTGGAAGAGGTAGGCGATGCGGCGGCGGACCTCGGTGAGCTGGTCGTCGCTCATCGTGGCGACGTCCTTCCCGTCGAAGAGGATCTCTCCCGCGTCGGGCTTGAGGAGGCCGATGAGCATCTTCAGCATGACGCTCTTGCCCGACCCCGAGGCGCCCATCACCGTGATGGTCTCGCCGCGCATGATGTCGAGCGTCAGCCCCGAGTAGATCCTCTTGGGGCCGAACGCCTTCCGGACGTTGCGAAAGCGGATGAGGGGCTCGCCCACGACGGGAGCATAGCGTCAGGCCGGTTCGGCCGCGACGAGGCGCATCTCCACCGCGCCGCCGCCGGTCCACGTGTCGGGGCGCAGGGCACCGACGAGGCGGACGCGGGCGCCGACGGTGGCCGCGAGGGGCCCCATCTCGGCGCCGAAGCACGAGAGCGGCCGGCCGCCCACATCGACCCAGAGGCGCAGGTGACCGCCGCGGACCTCGCGGGCGCCGAGCACGCGCGCGTCGGCGATCGCGACGCGCGGGGCGGGGTTGCCCTGGCCGCAGGGCTCGAAGCGCGCGAGGTCGTGGGTGACGCGCGCGGGGTGGTCGCCGGGCTCGAGGAGGGCCTCGCCGTCGGAGGCGCGCCTCGGCGCGGGGACGCCCATGGCGGCGCAGGCCTCGGCGAAGCGCTCGCGGAAGGCCTCGACGCGGTTCGCGGCGACCTCGACGCCGGCGGCGGCGTGGTGCCCGCCGAAGCCGACGAGGGCGTCCCGCGACCGCGCGAGCGCGTCGTAGACCGAGAAGCCGGCCGGCGTCCGCGCCGAGCCGCGCCCGGTCGCGCCGTCGAGCGCGACGATGACGGTGGGCTTGCCGAAGCGAGAGGCGAGCCGTCCCGCGACGATGCCCACCACGCCGGGGTGCCACCCTTGCTTGGCGAGGACGATGCACGGGAGCGCGGCGAGCCCGGGGTCGTCGAGCATGGCGAGCGCCTCCACGACGACGGCGCGCTCGACCTCCTTGCGGCGCGTGCAGAAGGCCTCGACCTCCGCGGCGAGCCGGCGTGCCTCGTCGTCGCTCGTCGACAGGAGCAGCGCGAGCGCGAGGTCCGGCTTGTCGAGGCGGCCGGGCGCGTTGATGCGCGGCGCGAGCCGGAACGACACGTCCTCCCCGGTCGGAGTCGCGGTGCCGCACTTCGCGACCTCGGCCAGCGCGCGGGTCCCGGGCCGGCCGCCGTGCGCGAGGAGGCCGAGGCCGGCGCGCACGAGCGGGCGGTTGTCCCCGTCCAGGGGGGCGACGTCACCGATGGTGCCGATCGCCACGAAGTCGAGCCAGCGCCGCAGATCGAGCTCCGCGCCGAGCTCGGCGCGCACCCCGGCGGCGATCGACAGCGCGAGCCCGACCGAGGCGAGGCCCTTGTAGAGGAAGCCGCAGTCCGGGCGGTGCGGGTTGAGGAACGCGAGGGCCGGCAAGGGCGCGTCGGGGACCCGGTGGTGATCGATGACGACCGCGTCGACCCCCGCGCGCCGCACGCTGTCGAGGCGCTCGTGATCGCTCGAGCCGCAGTCGCACGTCACGAGGAGGGTGGCCCGCGTGTCGAGGACGCGGGCGAGCGCGGGCCCGGAGAGGCCGTACCCGCCGTTGAAGCGATCGGCGAGGAGCGGGACGACCTCGCCGCCGAGCGCGCGCAGCACGTCGGTCACCAGCGCCGCCGCGGTCACCCCGTCGGCGTCGTAGTCGCCGAAGACGCAGATGCGCTCCTTGGCGCGCACCGCGTGCGCCAGGCGCGCGACCGCCTCGGCGCGGTCCTTCATGGCGTCGGGCGGCGTGAGGTGCGCGAGGCGCGGCTCGAGGAAGCGCGTGGTCGGCTCGGTCTCGCGCAACCCCCGCGCCACGAGCACGGCCGCGGCGGTGCGGGTCAGCGAGAGCTCCCGGGCGAGGGCGACCGCGTCGTCGCCGGCCGGCGGGGGGAGCTGCAACATCGGCCCGCGTTTGACCGCGGCGAGAGGGCGGCGTCAACCGCGGAGAACGGCCGCGCTACGCATTCACCGCGGGCACCTACTGGGCCGGGAACGTCGTGAGCACGGCGTCGATCATCGGCTCGTAGCCGCCCACGCCGGCGTCGGGCGCCTGCCGCAGCGAGAGCTGCTGCTCGACGTGGACGAAGCGCCCGTAGTGCGTGCCGAGCTCCGTGCACGCCGCCGGCGAGCCGGCGGTGTAGCGCGCCTGCACGTTGTCCGTGCCGCAGAGATCGCACGTCGCGGTGGGATAGCCCGCGCCGCACGGGCCGATGGCGATCCCCTGCGCGGCGAGGGCGCCGGCGAGGGTCGCCGCCGCGCCGGCGTCGTTCCAGGCGCCCGAGCAGTCGCTGACGAGCGCGGTCGGGCAAGGCTCGCCGTTGCCGTGGAGCTGCAGGAAGAGGAGCGACGCGTCGCCGTCGGAGAGGAGGTCGTGCACGGCGTTGAACGGAAGGCCGTCCTCGTGGGCGGCGTCCGAGATGCGGTACGGCTCCTCGGTGGGATCGCAGGCGTTGGTCGTGCCGGAGCACGCGCTCGCGTCGAGGTCGGTGCATCGGTGGGCGCCGGCGACGAGGAGGGCGCGCGCCGCGCTGCGGACGAACACCGCCGTTGCCTGGAGCTCGGTGTCGATGTCGAAGAGGGGGTGCGGCGCCTCGACGACCAGCGCGCGCGACGGCGAAGGGACGACCCTCGGCGCGACGTACGTCCCGTAGAAGAGCGCCGGCACCGGCTGCCCCGACGCGGTCACCTCGGCGACCACGCGCAGCGGCCCCGCGGTCGGGTCGACCATGCGCATCAGGCGGTACGACGGTGGCAGCGAGCACGCGGCGGCCTCGTTGCCGCCGAGGATGGCGACGACGGTCTGCGCGAAGGCGTCCCGCGCCGCCGTCGTGGGCACCGTGAGCGCGTTCGACCCGATGGGGGCCCCGCTCGCCATCGCCGCGGCGATCGCCGTCACCTCGGCCATCAGCGAGCCCGCGACGTCGACGCCGCAGTCGACGCTCGCCTCTCCCGGGCCGTCGGAGCCCGCGTCGGGCGCCGTCGCCTCCGCGAGACCGTCCCGCGCGCCGTCGACCGGGCCCCCCTCGAGCGAGGCCTCCACCGCCCCTTCCACCGACGCATCCACGGCGCCCGGCCCCCCACCCGTCCCCCCACATCCGACGAGGAGCACCGGCACGAGGAGCGCGCCCCGCACGTTGTCCCCCGCTCAGGTGGCGCGCGCCGGCGCGTTCAGCCGCTTCTTCAGGTCGGCGCGCTTGCTCATGCGCTTGTCGATCCACTCGGTGAGCGGGGCCGCCACGTAGATGCTCGAGTACGTGCCGGCGACGATGCCGACGACGAGGGCGAGCATGAAGTCCTTGATGACGCCGGTGCCGTAGACGAAGAACGCGAGGATGCTGAGCATCGTCGCGCCCGACGTGAGGATCGTCCGCGACAAGGTCTCGCTCACGCTGAGGTTGATGATCTGCGCGAACGACTTCCCGCGGTGCTTGCCGAGGTTCTCCCGGATCCGGTCGTAGACGACGACGGTGTCGTTCATCGAGTACCCGACGACGGTGAGCACCGCGGCGATGGTCGAGAGCGTGATCTCCTTGCGGAGCAGGATGAAGACCCCGATGACCACCATCGCGTCGTGGATGCACGCGATGACGACGCCGGGCGCGAACCGCAGATCGAAGCGGAACGCGAGGTAGAGCATGATGAACACGATGGCGATGCCCACCGCGTTGCGGGCGCTGTCGCGGAGATCCTTGCCGGCCTTGGGTCCGACCCACTCCACGTGGAGCGCGCGGTCGGGCACCATGTCGGCCCCGAGCTTGGCCTGGAGCCGCTCGACCATCTGGTCGCCCTTGCCGAGGAGCTGGATCTCCACGCGGTGGTCGCGGGGGTTCAAGATCTGCGGGTTCGTCGCGCTCACGCGAATGGACACCCCCGGCACGCTGGCGACCTGCTTCTTGATCGCCTCGAGGTCCGGGTCGTTGTCGTAGCGCGTGCTCACCTTGTCGCCGCCGACGCTGAACTTCACCTCGGTCGCGCGCGCGCCGGGGGGGCACTTCACCGGGTCGCTGGCGGGGGCCGATGAGTCCTCGGTGAAGCAGAGCGCCGCCTTGAGGGCGGCCTGCTCCGCGTCGGTGATCGCGGTCACGTCCTGCACGCGGATGAGGAAGTGGTACGGGTTGCTGGGGTCGACCACCTGGACGACGTCCGGCGTCGAGAACCCGGCGTCGACGACCGCTTTGCGCACGCCGCTGGCGTCGATGTTCTGCTTGAAGGCGATCTCCACCTCGGTCCCGCCGCGGAAGTCGGTCCCGTAGTTGGGGCCCGGGTAGAAGCAGAGGATGGTCGACGCGATGACGAGGATGAAGCTCAGCGGGATCCAGAAGATCCGCTGCCCCATGAAGTCGAAGACGCGTCCCGGCTTGAAAAACTCCATGATCAGAACTCCGCGCCGACGCTGAGACGTTTGACCTTCGCGCCGCGCACCCACCAGTCGAACACCAGGCGCGTGCAGAAGAACCCGGTGAAGAGGCTGCAGACGATGCCGATGACCAGCGTGACGGCGAAGCCCTTCACCGGACCGGTCCCGTACTGCATGAGGATGAGGCCCGTGATGAACACCGTCACGTGCCCGTCGATGATCGACGGCCACGCGCGCTCGTAGCCCTGCTCGACGGCGGCGCGCACCGTCTTGCCGGCGCGCAGCTCCTCGCGGATGCGCTCGTTGACGAGCACGTTGACGTCGATGCTCATGCCGATCGTGAGCGCGAGGCCGGCGACTCCCGGCAGCGTCATCGTCGCGCTGAAGCTGGCGAGCACCGCCATCTGCAGCATCAGGTTCATGAGCACCGCGATGTCGGCCACGAAGCCGGACTTCCGGTAGTAGAAGATCATGAACAGCAGGACCGCGGCCACGCCGAAGGACCCGCCCTTCACCGCCTCGCGGATGGCGTCGCGACCGAGCGAGGGCCCGATGAACGACTCGCTGCTCGGGGTGATCGGCGCGGGCAACGCGCCCGACTTCAGCACGAGCTCGAGCTGGCGTGCGTCGTGGAGCTGCTTCTCCGGGTCGCCGGCGCCCATGCTGATCTGCGCCTTGCCGCCGCCGATCTTGGAGCGGATGACCGGCGCGGAGTCGACGAGGTCGTCGAGGATGATGGCGAAGCGCCGGTTCACGTTCGCCCCGGTGATCTCCTCGAAGCGGTCGGCACCGGCGGGGCTGAACGTCAGGCTCACGTAGTACGCGCCGAAGTTCTGCTGGTCCTGCCCGATCTGAGCGTCGGTGATGGAGTCTCCCGTCACCTCGGCGCGCCCGAACAGGTAGAGCGTCCGCCACCCCACCTGCTTGAACTGCAGGGGCTCGGTGTCGGGGATCGGATCGGTCACCGGCTCGAAGCCGATGACGTGGTCGTCCGGCACGGAAAGCGTCTGCGTCCACGCCCGCAGCCGGCCCAGGCAGTCGGAGAGCGACTCGTTCGGGTACTTCGGCGGCTGGCAGGAGATGCGGGCGTACGAGGCCTTGGCGGATTTCTTGTGGCTCCCGTCGAGCCCGTCCGGCGCCATCTCCTGGTACGCGGCGAGGCCTTCGTCCGGCGGGAAGGTGTCCTCCTTGATCGCGCCGAACACCTTGTCGCTCCCCGCGTCGTCCACCATCTTGAACTCGAGGCGGGCCGTCTTGCGGATGGTCTCCTTGATGCCAGCGAAGCTCGCTTCGTCGCTGCCGGGGACCTCGACGATGATGTCCTCGTCCCGCGTCGTCACCGCGGCCTCGCGGAGGCCGAGCTCGTCGACGCGCCGGTTGACCGTGTCCTTCGCCTGCGCGACCGCGCGCTCGCGGATCTGCGACTCGGCCTCGGAGCGAATCTTGAACGTGATCTCGTCGTCGCCCGGGCCGGGCGTCTGCGCGAGCTCGGCGAGGAACGCCTTGTTGAAGCGGTCGTCGAGCTTCGCCTTGTCGGCCTTGTCCTTGAACCTGAGCCGGATGACCGCCGTCTCCGGCTGCCCGACGTGCACCTTCTCGTCGAGCTTCGTCAGCTCCTCGCGGGTGACTCGCCCGTCGCCGCTGTGGAACCCGAACGACGTCGCCAGCTCCTGGCGCATGTCGTCGGCGTAGTGATCGCGCTTGTCGCGGATCGCCTCGTCGACCTCGACCGTGTAGACGAGCCGCATCCCGCCGCGGAGATCGAGCCCGGGGGCAATCGCGACCGGCGTCGGCGGAGAGCCGGAGACGATGCGATCCGCGAGATAGGCGGGGAGCGGGATCTTTCCGCCGCTCATGATCCGCAGCGTCGGCCACAGGACGATCGCGCCAGCCAGGAACACGCTGAACGCGAAGCCCACCTTGAGGCGCCACAGCCCGTCGACGAACGGAAGCAACCCGAAGGCCGCCCACACGAAGACGAAGCCGCAGCTGAACAGCCCCCAGAAGCTGTCGAAGTGGAAGAAGAGCGCGCCCGAGCCGGTGGCGAGCGCCATCAGCACGAGGGCGGTGCGTCGGGCGGGAGTCGTGACCCCCCACGAGAAGAGGGCCACGGCGGCGATGGTCGCGCCGAGGATGGGGAGGGGCTCCCCGTGCATGGCCACGGCGAGCGCGGTGAGGCCGAGGGCCACCACGCCGCTCAGGATGGCGAGGACGTTCTTGTTGGGCATGTCGCTGTCGTTCTGGCGGCGCGCTCGAGCGTGGGCGCGGACTTACTTCTTCTCGGAAACAGCCTTGGCTTCTTTCAATTCCTTCGCGGTCTGCTTGTCGGCCGGCGACACGAAGGGCGTCACGGTGTTGGCGACGATCTGCACCGTCACTCCCGGCGCGATCTTCACCTTCGCGAGCGCGTCGTCCATCTCCATCAGCTCGCCGACGAGGCCGGCGTTCGTCATCACGCGGTCGCCCTTCTTCAGCGACTCGCGGGCCACGCGCTCCTTCTTCTGACGACGCGACATCAGGAGAAAGAAGGGCACGAAGATGACGAGCATCATCAGGATGGGCATGAAGCCCGCGATGGGCGAGCCCCCCTGCGGCGCACCACTGCCGCCCGCGGCGGACGTGGAGTCGACCGTGACGCCCGGCGTGCCGGTCTTGGGCTGGACGTTCTGGGCGAGAAGGAGGTCGCTGGACAGCAGGGGGGAGGACACGGGCAGCTCCGATGACAAACGCGCCCGGAAATGCCGGACGAGGCCGGGGTGGGATAGTCGTTGGCGGCTTCGCCGTCAACCGCGTGGCTGTAAGGTGGCGACCCACGCGCGCGGTGGGGTCCGGCCCACGGTCGATCCACCGTCGAGGACGAACGGCCTCATCGCTGCGGGGCTTTGCCACCGCAAGCCCGCGATGTTCCGTGTCCGGGTCTCGAGCCCGGGCTGGCATGGCGGTCGCTACAGCTCGGCAAGAGAGGCCGGATGGTGCTCGATAGCCAGCGCTGGAAGTGCGTCGAAGAGGTACCGCCCCTTCTGTTCAGTATCGAGGGCCAGACGGCCGTCCGGGGGCGCGAGCCCGGTCGACGGGGCTGGCTCACCATCGCCGCGGGATGCGTCGAGCATGTCGGCGATCATCACCTCTGCCTCGACGGCGACGTGACGCTCGCGTACGTCGTGCCGTCCCGGGTCGATCTCGGGCCCCTCCACGGCGAGTACGTCAAGATCACCCTCAACGACGAGCCCTCGTCCGTGGGCCCCCGCATGCAGCTGCTCACCCTCTCGGACGAAGCGGGGAACCCGCTGCTCCTCGCGCGCTTCGGTCCCGCCGGCCACACCCACGCCATCGGCCGATCGCGCGTCCGCACGACCCTCTCGCAGCGCCCGAACGGACCGATGGCCTTCGGGACCGAGAAGCTCCAGTACATGGTGCAGGTCGGGGAGCACGTCCGGATGCACGAGCCGGTCGGCGAGTTCGTGCTGCACTTCGTCGCGCGGACCCCGCACGATCACGTCGCGTACGTCATCGCCCGGAAGCGGCTCTGGCTCAGCGGAAGACGGTGACCTCGCCGCCGCACGGCACGTCGATGGTGCGCGTTCGCCCGAGCGACCCCATGGCGACGTCGTGCGGGCCGCAGCGGAGGAGCGCCGCCGTCGCGCTGAGCGCCACGCCGTCGACGAAGACGCGCTGACCCTCCACGGTCGGATCGAGGCGAAGCGTCCCGACGGTCGACGCCGGGGCGGGCGCGGTGGGGGCAACGAGGGGCACGGACGCCGGCTCCGCTGGCCTGACGGCCGGCGCCAGCGCGGCCGGAGGCGCGGCCGGGCTCGACGCGCTCTGGACGAGGGCGACGAGGAGGACGCCGAGCGCCACCCCGACGGACCCGACGACGACCCACCCCAGGCGCCGCCGCGGAAGCACCATCGCCGTGTCGTAGCCGACGGGCGCGAGCGACCGGATGGGCCGGTTGGGGTCGACGACCTCGATGACGTCGTCCGCCTGGATCTCGACGGTGGACGTTCCGGGCAGGCGAAGGAGGGTCCGCGCCGCCGAGAGCGCGTCCGAGTCGTCGGCGAACGTGCTGCGTGGGAGCGGGCCGACGGCGTCGGGATCGAGATACGTGCGGACGCGGTTCGGCTGCTGCATCGACGGCGTCGTGATCTGGCTCCAATGTGTGCCTGCGCGCAACCGGTTGCGCGAAAGAAAATGCGCGGCGAACGGACACGCTGGAACTGGACAGCCGCGATGGAATCGTCGCGCCCGCGCAGAGCGTCAGTCGGCATCTTTGGCGCAGCGGAAGCCGACGTTCGGCCCCGCCTCCAGCGCCGAGCCCCAGTCGCGCGAGGTCGTACGACTCTGGGAGGGCGTGGAGAGCCACCCGCCGCCCCGCAGGACGCGCGCCGCGCCCGCGCGCGGGGAAGGACCGGGCCCGAGCGACTCGACGTACCAGTCGGCCGTCCACTCCTCGACGTTGCCGCTCAGGTCCTGCACGCCGAAGACGCTGGCGCCCGACGGGTGAGAGCCCACGCGGGCCGGGCGCGCGGTGCAGCCCCTTCCCGACAGCTCGTTGACGAGGGTGACGGCGTTCGCGCACGACGAGACGCCGCCCCAGGGGAAGGACGCCGGGAAGGAGCCACGGGCTGCGTACTCCCACTCCCGCTCGGTCGGCAGGCGCTTTCCCGCGGAGCGGCAATACGCGTCGGCGTCACGCCAGTGCACGCAGGAGACGGGAAGCTCGGGGTCGCCCACGTCGAACGTGCAGGTCGCGCTCGCGCGCGACGGCCGGGCGCAGGCGCCGCCGTCCACGCATGCCCGGTACGCGCCGACGGTGACCTCGGTCCGGTCGATCCAGAAGGGTGCCACCGTGGTCGGGCGCGCCGGGCGCTCGTTCGCCGGTGCGCGCGGGCTCGAGGTCCCCATGACGAAGCGGCCACCGGCGAGGCGGAGCATGCCGTCCCGCGCGACGACCGGCTGACGCACGATCGCCGGGCGGTTCGGGCCCGA
>JBEKGQ010000089.1:0-13917 GCA_050012715.1 Polyangiaceae bacterium | reverse complement strand
GGGGTCGCCGCCGCCGTGACCGTGACGGTCTCCCTGCGGAACCCGGTTAGGGCGACGGTCAAGACGTGGGCTTGCGTGGGCTCTGCGTCGGAGCCCTTGTAGGTGATCTCGCACGGCGTGCTGCTGCACAGCTCGACGCCGTCCTCCGTGACGGTCGCCCCGTCGGGGTCGGAGTTGAGCCGGACCTTCGCCAGCGCGGGCACCACGAGCGACGCGGCGGCCGTCGGGCACGCCGGTGCTTCCGCGACCGGCGCGGGCGCCGCAGCAGGCGGTGGCGCCCCCGCCACCGGCGTTCTCGCGAGAGCGAGGGACAGCGCGATCCCGGCGAACACGAGGGCCGCCGTCACCGCGGCCACGAGCGCATAGACGAGGACCCGGTAGTCGGTCGGAGACAGCGGGGTCGGCGGCGTTCGGTACGGGTCCGCGTGGCCTTGCAGGTTCATGGTCGCCCCTCTCGACCTCAGCTTGACCCAGAACGGGGCCGCGGACGAGTCAGGACGCCGTCACAGCCTCAGTGCCGCGCGACGCTCGAGGCTCTCCTTCGGCCAGACCTCGGCGCTCTTGTAGTACTGCTCGACGGCCCGCGCCCCCGGCGGCAGGGTGACCCAGGGCTGCTTGGACATCGTGTAGATGTGGATGTCCGGCGGCAGGCGGTCCGGCTCGTCGAGCGTCCCCACGCGCACGAAGCGGACGACGTCGCCGAGACCGCCGTAGTTGCTCCAGAGCGCGATGCGGCAGGTCGGGCAGCGCGCGATGCGCTGGCCCTTTCCGCTGTTCGACGGGGTGTCGACCATCTCGGGCGCGCCTTTCGGGACCAGGACCCGCGACGCCTCGATGAGCGCGTTGAGCGCGAACGACGCGCCGGTCTCGCGCTGGCACCACCGGCAGTGGCAGCAGTGCACGAAGAGGGGGCCGCTCGTCATGCGGTAGCGCACGGCGCCGCAGGTGCAGCCGCCGTCGTGGGGGGCGTCTCGGTCGGTGGTGGTCATGGGAGCCTCCGGAGGCCGATTGTCGCACGGACGCGACGGCTACCCGGTCAGAAGCGGATGCCGAGCTGGGCGTGCATCGTGAACGCGGGAGAGCCGCCCTCGAAGAGCATGAGGAGATTGGCGTCGAGTCCCGTGAAGAGGAACCGGCCGAGCGGGACGAGAGCGGTCACGCCAGGCTCGAAGTACGGGCCCTGGGTCGTATCGCCGCTGCAATGGATGGACCCGCCGGAGCCGTCGGGGATGGTGCAGGTGGACGTCGTGTTGACGATGCCACCACCGACCTGAGGGCGAAGGAGGAGCAAGTGGAACAGCGTGAAGCTGTATCCGAGCTCGACCCCGTAGAGGAGGTACTCCGTACCGAGGGTGGACGACGAGGTGGTGGCCCCCGGGGCCCCCAGCCCGGATGGGGTCTGGCCCGCGCTCTGGCTGCCCCCCCAGTAGTTGATCACCCGGGCCCCGAAATAGAAGCCCTCGATCATCGCCCCGCCGCGCGCCCCGAAGCCCAGCCCGACGGCACTCCCATCGTTGCCCGAGGGCTTCGTCATCAGCCCCGGCGAGACCGCGACCTCCACGGCATCGGGAGGAGCCGCATGGGCGACGCTCGAGGCGGTGAGGGCGAGCGATGCGAGGGTCACGGCCTCGAGAGGACGCATGCCCGTACTGTAGAAGGAGTCGCCCGCCGCAGGTGTCGTCCGTCCAGATGACAGCCTGTCCGCGCGCCCGCGCGCCACCTCCCGGGCGCACCTCGGCCAGACGACAAACCGCGGCCGAAGTGAGCGCCGCCCGTTTCGTCCCCGCTCACCGTGGCGTCCGCGCCGCGCGCGTTGTAAGCGGATCACCACCGTGAGCTACCTCGTCCTCGCCCGCAAGTATCGCCCGCAGACCTTCGAGGACCTCGTCGGCCAGGACCACGTCGCCCGCACGCTGGCCAACGCCATCGCCACCGGCCGCATCGCGCACGCCTTCCTCTTCACGGGGGTCCGCGGGGTCGGCAAGACGACGAGCGCGCGCCTGCTGGCGAAGTGTCTCTCCTGCGTGGGTCCCGACGGCAAGGCCACCGGCCCGACCGCCACCCCTTGCAACCAGTGCGCTCCGTGCGTCGAGATCACCGCCGGGCACGACCTCGACGTGCAGGAGATCGACGGCGCCAGCTACAACGGCGTGGACGAGGTGCGGCGCCTGCAGGAAGGGATGACGTTCCGCCCCGCGCGCGACCGCTTCAAGATCTACATCGTCGACGAGGTGCACATGCTCTCGACGGCGGCGTGGAACGCCTTCCTGAAGACCCTCGAAGAGCCGCCGCCGCACGTGAAGTTCATCTTCGCGACGACCGAGGTGCACAAGGTGCCGGTCACCATCCTGTCGCGGTGCCAGCGCTACGACTTCAAGCTCATCCCGACGCAGGCGATCGCGAAGCGGCTGAGCGAGGTGCTGGCCTTGGAAGAGATCGGCGCCGACGAAGCGTCGGTGCAGGTGCTCGCGCGCGAGGCGGCGGGGTCGATGCGCGACGCGATGAGCCTCCTCGACCAGGTCATCGCCTTCAGCGGGTCTTCGCTGACCGGGGAGGACGTGGCGCGAGTGCTCGGCGTGGCGGACCGGAAGATCCTGCACGAGCTGGCGACGGCGCTCGTCGACGGCAACGCGCCGGCGTGCCTCGGCGTCGTCGAGCGCCTCGCGCAGCAGGGGTTCGACCTGACGCACGTGACGAAGGACATCCTCCGGCACCTCCGCAACCTGGTCGTGGCCAAGGTGTGCGCGGGGCAGACGTCGGGCGAAGGGCCGGGGCTGCGTGAGCTGCTGGATCTGGCCGACGAGGAGACGCGCGACGTCCTCGAGCTCGCGGCGCGCGCCGAGCCGGACGATCTGTCGCGGCTCTTCCAGGGCTTCTCGAAGGCGTTCGACGACCTGGTGAAGAGCGGGCAGCCGCGGATGGCGCTCGAGATGGCGCTCGTGCGGCTGGCGCGCCGGCCGCCGCTGCTCGCGCTCGACGAGCTGCTCAACCGCGTGGGTGACCTCGAGCGCCGGCTCGGTGGCGCTCCCCCTCCCGGGCCGGCCCCGCGGGGTGGCGGCGGGGGGGGTGGCGGCGGCGGGGGGCGAACGCTGGGATCGCACGCGTCGGTGGCTTCCGTGCCCGTCGTTCCCGAGCCGGCGGCGACGCGGACGCACGGCGCGCTCGCGCTGAAGGTCGTGACGCCCTCCCCCGCCCCGGTCGCGCCGGTGGCGCTGCGACCGCCACCGCCTGCGCCTGCGCCGGCGCCCGCTCGTGCGGCCACGCCCGCGCCCGTCTCGCTGGCCGTCGCTCCCGACGTCGACGTGTGGCGCACCATCCTCGACCGGCTGCGGGCGCGTCAACCGGCGCTGGCTTCGGTCCTCGACCACGCCATCCCGATGGAGACGAGCGCCGCGCGCCTGGTGGTCGGCTTCGAGCCGAGCGCTGCCTTCCTCGGGGCGCGAGCGAGCGAGCCGGACGCCCTCGACGAGCTGTCGCGCGAGGTTCGCGCGTACTACGGGCAGGCGACCAAGGTGTCGATCGAGCTCTCCGCGCACGCCGCGGCCGGCGTGAAGACGATCGCCGCCATCGACGCCGACCGGCGGTCGGCCGAGCTCGCGAAGGCCCGCGCCGCGGTCGAGGGCCATCCGCTGGTCAA
The DNA here is from genome assembly GCA_050012715.1 of Polyangiaceae bacterium. Classification (GTDB taxonomy): domain Bacteria; phylum Myxococcota_A; class Polyangia; order Polyangiales; family Polyangiaceae; genus Palsa-1150. Next base: position 10,280 of record JBEKGQ010000089.1, on the reverse strand, counting down.
GGAGGCGGTCCGCCTCTTCGGCGCCCAGCTGCGCGACGTGAAGCTGCCGCCGAGCGAGGGTTGAGCTAAAGAGAACGACCATGCAATTCCGCGGCGGTATGAACGAGCTGATGCGCCAGGCGGCGCGCATGCAGCGCAAGATCGAGCAGGCCAAGTCCGAGCTGAAGGACCGCGAGCTCACGGTCGATGGGCTGGGCGGCAAGGTGAAGGTCACGGTCACCCTCGGCCGCGCGGTGAAGCACATCGAGATCGACAAGGAAACGCTGAAGAGCGAGGACACGGAGCTCGTGCTCGACGGCGTCTGCGCCGCGCTGACGCAGGCCATCGAGCAAGCCGACAAGCAGATGGAGGCCGAGCTCGACAAGGTCACGGGCGGGGTGAAGATCCCGGGGATGACCTAGGCCGCGCGCGAAGTGAGCCCGAAGGTCCAGCGCCTGGTGAAGCTTCTGTCGCGTCTCCCGGGGGTCGGGGAGAAGACGGCGCAGCGCTACGTGCTCTGGTTGCTGACCGCCGACGAGGCGCTGGCGCGGAGCCTGGGCGCCGAGCTGTCGCTCCTGCGCGACGAGGTCGGGCCGTGCGAGCGCTGCGGGAACGTGGCGGAGATCCACGAGGGGCGCGCGCTGTGCGAGGTCTGCACCGACGGCAAGCGCGACGCGAAGGTGCTCTGCGTCGTGGCGCGGGTGCACGATCTGATGGCGATCGAGCGCGCCGGCGCCATGCGGGGCCGGTACTTCGTCCTGGGGAAGCTGCTCTCGCCGCTCGAGGGCGTCGGTCCGGAGGACCTGCCGCTCGCGCGGCTGGTGGAGCGCATCCGGGGCGACGGGGTGACGGAGGTCATCGTGGCGACGCCGCCGAGCGTGGACGGAGAGGCGACCGCGCTGCTGCTGAAGCGGGAGCTCGCGCCGCTCGGCGTCGCCGTGACACGCATCGCCAGCGGGGTGCCGCACGGAGGGGACCTGGAATTTGCGGACCCGATCACGATGGGACGCGCGCTCGCGGGCCGGCAACGGCTGTAGAGTAGGGCCATGCAGAAGGACGCGATCGCGACGAAGGATGCTCCGGCGGCCATCGGGCCGTATTCGCAGGCCGTGCGCGCCGGCGAGCTCGTGTTTCTCAGCGGCCAGATCCCGCTGGATCCGGCGACGGGCCAGCTCGTCGACGGCGACATCGCGGCGCAGACGAAGCGCGTGATGGAGAACCTCGGGGCGGTGCTGGCGGCGGCCGGGTGCGGCTTCGGGGACGTGGTGCGGACCACGATCTACCTCGCGGACCTCGGCCACTTCGCAAAGGTGAACGAGACCTACGGGGCGTTCTTCCAGGCGCCGTACCCGGCGCGCGCGACGGTGCAGGTCGCCGCCCTGCCGAAGGGCGCGCAAGTGGAGATCGACGCGGTCGCGGTGAAGGGACGCTAGACGAGTCGCGAGCTAGTCCCAGGGCATGGGCTGGTCGCCCATGCCGACCGACTGGCGAAAGCGCCGGTGGAGCGCCCTCGAGACCGGCCCGGGGGCGCCGGTGCCGATGACGCGGTCGTCGACGCGCACGACGGGCAGGAGCTCCCGGATGCTCGACGTGACGAAGACCTCGTCGGCGCCGTGGACATCCTCCGGGGAGAGCTCGCGCTCGTCGACGGGGATGCCGAGGTCGCGCGCCGCGGCGAGCACGTGGGCCCGGGTGATGCCGGCGAGGATGCCGGCGGACTCCGGGGGAGTCGCGACCCGGCCGGCGGTCACGAGGAACACGTTGGACGACGCGCCCTCGATGATGTGCCCTCGGGGGTCGACGATGAGCGCTTCGACGGCGCCGCGCACGCGGGCCTCGCGCAACGCGAGCAGGTTCGCGAGGTAGTTGGTGACCTTCGCCCCCGAGGCCGACGTATCGTCGACCGCGCGGCGCGCCGACACGGACGCGACCGCGACGCCGTGGAGGTACGCGTCGCGCGGTGGCGGCAACACCGGCTCCACCAAGACGACTCGCAGCGGATGGGTCGCCGTGCCGGGGTCCAGCGAGAGCGGGCCGCTGCCCCGCGTGACGACGATGCGAAGGTAGGACTCTGCGGAGGCCTCCACGCGCTCGTCGCCTCGGGCTGCCGCCACCGCCGCGACGACCTCGCGCGCGAGCGTCGCGTCGTCGACCGGCAGATCGATGAAGACGCGCTCGGCCGAGCGGCGGAGGCGCGCGAGATGCTCGTCGAGGGCGAAGGGCCGCCCACCGTAGGTGCGAAGGACCTCGAAGACCGCGTCCCCGTAGAGAAATCCGCGGTCATAGACGCTGACCGACGCCTGCTCGGGGGTGAGCAGCACCCCGTCGATGGAGACGATCCGCCCGCTCAAGCCGCCGCCCGCGCGCCGTTCAAGCCAGCCTCCTGACGGAGCCTGGCTCAGACAATCCGCTCGCAAGCTCGCGGGGTATGTTCAGGGCCGCCAGCGACCGCTCCACCTCTTCGCGGGCGTCGGCTCGCTCCCGCGGGTCGATGGGCTCACCCAGCACGACGTCGACGCGCGTGAAGGGCCACGCGATCGCAAAGCGATCCCAGGACCGCCGGAGCACGAACCCCCGGCGCATCGACCCCGTCAGCGGCACGACGACCGCCCCCGTGGCTCGCGCCGCCACGAGGAGGCCGCCCTTCACCACGCCGAGCGGCCCGCGCGGCCCGTCGACCGCGAACGCCGCGTCGAGCGCGTCACGCTTCATCGCCCGCACGACCTGCGCGAGCCCCCGCGCGCCGCCCCGCGAGCTCGATCCACGAACGACCCGCAGCCCCTGCAGGGCCAGCGCCCGAGCCTGCATCGCCCCGTCGCGCGAGAGGCTGACGAGCACCACCGTCGGCCTCCGGCGCCGCCACGCCAGCAGCGGCCACTGCGTCCCGTGCCAGAAGGCGAGCACCCACGGCCGGTCCCGCACCCGCTCGAGCGCCGGGTGCACGACGACGCGCACCCGCAGCGTCGCGAGCCAGACGCGCGCGACGAGGCCGAGGACGAGCCCCAGGAGCGCGCGCCCGAGCTCGCCGCGCGCCCCTCCCGCGCGCTTCACCCCTTCAGCTCCGACAGCTTCGCCTTCGCGCGATCGAGCGCCGGGTCGTTCTCGACGGCGCGCTCGAACATCTGCACCGCCTTCGCCCGGTCGCCCTGCTTCGCGCTGATCTCGCCGAGGTAGTAAAAGACCTCGCCCTTCGAGATCCCCGACGAGGGATCGAGCCTCTGTAGCAACAGGGCGCGGAACGTCTTCTGGGCGCGGTCGAGGTCGTTCGTCTCGTAGGCCAGCACTCCGAGGTCGCGGAGCACGCTCACCGACCCGGGATCGATCTTGAAGGCCATGTCGAGCTGCGCCAGCGCCACGTCCTTGTCCCCGAGCTGCGCCAGCGCCTTGGCCAGCCGGTGGTGGTAGACCGCCAGCTCCTTCGTCCGCCGGCTCCCGAACGAGGCGATGACCTTCTCCAGAACCTGCGCCGCCTCGCGACCGCGCTCCGACGCGTTGTAGGCGTCGCACAGCGCCAGGAGGAGCTCTCGATCGTGAGGTACGAGCTGGGCCGCGCGCTCGAGGATGGGGATGGCATCCTGCGGGCTCGAGCGCTTCACCAGGTGAATGTCGGCAGCTTGCCGGAGCAGCCGCAGCTGGTCGACGATCGGCTGCGGGACGACCGGCGGAGGCGGCAGCGAGCCGCTCGCGGCGGACCGCCCCGGCGCCAGCGAAGCGCCCTTGGGCGGCGGCTCGGGCACGACGACCTTCACGTCCGGGTTGGCGGCGGCGATGACGTCCGCATCGCCCACGAGCAGCGCCGCGAGCTCCGACCACTTCTCGGCCTTCTCGTAGCGGACCCGCAGCATTCCCCGAAGCTCGGCGTTGCCCGGCTCGAGCTTGAGCCCCTGCTGCAGCGCTTCCTCGGCCCCCGACGCGTTGCCCATTTTTTCGCGTGCGGCGGCCAGACGCAGCGCCCACGCCACGCCGGACGCGTCCGTCGATTGCTCCACGATCTTCGCGAGCACCTCCGTCGCGCGCTCCCAGTCGGAGCGCTTCTCGCTCATGCGGGCCACCGCCTCGAGCCCGGCGCGGTGCTCGGGGTCGCGCGCGAGGACCTGCTCGTACGTCTCCTGCGCCGCGGTCACGTCGCCGAGGCGCCCTTCCTGCAAGTCGCCGAGGCGCACCAGCAGGGCCAGCTCCCCGTCGACGTCCTTCCGGTCGCGCGCAGCGTCCAGCTGGCTCTTGAGGAGGTCGGCCAGCTCGGCGTCCTTCCCCGTCTGCTCGTAGAGGCGCGAGAGTCGAAGCACCGCCTCCGCGTGCGTGGGATCCTCGTCGAGCACCCCGCGGAGCGTCTCGATGGCGTCGTCGAGGGCGGCGAAGCGTCCCTTCTGGAGCTCCGCCAGCTCGAGCCGCAGGGCCGCCCGCGCGTCCTGCGTCGCGGCGACGTCGACCAGGTTCGACAGCAGCCTCGCGAGATCCTTGTAGCGGCCAGCTTCGGCGTAGAGCTTCCGGAGCTCCGTGGCCGCTCGCTCGTCGGCCGGCTCGGACTCGAGGATCTCCTCGTAGAGCGACGTCGCGCGCGCCGGGTCCCCGAGCTTGTCGACGAGCACCCGCGCCGCCTCGTGCTTCAGCGACAGCGTCTCGCCGCCGTCGACCGCCAGCTCGGCCCGACGCAGGAGCAGGCGGACGACCTCGGCGTCGTCCCCCGCCGTGCCACGCAGCCGGGTGAGCTCCTCGAGCGCCCACACGTCCCCCTCGTCCTCGGCGACGAGATCGCGCAGGACCGCCTCCGCCAGCTCGCGGTCCCCGACCGTCCCTTCGGCCAGCGCCTTCGCCTCGCGGAGCAGCTCCCGCTTGGTCGCGAGGTCCCCTTCCAGGCGAGCCCGTGTCCTCAGCGTGTGCACGAGCTCGCGCTCGCGCCCCGGAGCCCGACGGATGTCCTCGAGCGACCGGAGGACGTCGACGTTCTCCGGATCGATCCCGAGTGCCTTCGCGAAGGCATCCTCGGCCTGCCGCGCGTCCTGCAGCTTGTCGCGGCGCCAGCTCGCGAGCCGCACCCAGAGGTCCGTCCGCGTCGTCGCCGGCATCTCGGGCCCGGCGGCCTCGAGCGCGTTCCCGAGCGCCGCCGCTGCCTCCGCCCACGCCCCGTTCGCCGCCGCCAGGCGCTCGAGCTCCTGGAGCGCCTCGTCGTCGGAGGGGTCCTCGGCGATGGCCGCCTCGACCGCGCGCTGCGCTCGAGCGCGATCGCCCACGCGCTCCTCGAGCACCCGCGCCAGCTCGAGCCGCGCGTGCGTCTTGTCGCGGGTCCCCCGCGCGCGGGCGACGCGTCGCTCGTAGAGCTTCGCCAGGTCCTCGTTCAGGCCGAGCGTGCCCAGCACGCTCTCCAGCGCGTCGAACGCGTCGTCGAAGAGCGCGTCGTCCTCGAGCAGCTTCTCGAGCGCGGCGCGGCTCGCGGCGTGGTCGGGCACCCGCTCCAGCGCTTGCCGCAACGTCGCCAGGCCCTGGGACTTCTCCCGGAACTCCTCGATCTGCAGGCTCGCGAGGCGGTGGAGCAGATCGGCCTGCACGCTCGCCTGCGACTCCACGGCGATGCGTCGCTCGAGGACGTCCGCCAGCGCGCGCGTGTCCCCCAGGCGCGCGAACAGCCGATCGAGCGCCCCGAGGACCGCCGGATCGTCACCCATCCGCTCGGCCGCCGAGACGTACGCCTTCGCGGCGCGCCCCGGGTCATCCAGCTTCTCCTCGCTCACCTTGCCGAGGCGCACGAAGAGATCGGCTCCCACCGCCGCGTCGAAGCCCGCGACCGCTCGCTCCTGGAGCGCGTCCGCGTAGCGCTTCCAGCCATCGGTGCCCGACCGAGCCGCCAGGCGCTCGATGTCCGCGTGGAGCGCCGCGTCCTGCGGCTCCTCCGCGAGGGCGCGCAGCAGCGCCGACTGGGCTCGGTCCGCGTCGCCCAGCGCCGTCTCGGCCACCTCGGCCATCGCTCGCAGCGTCCTCGCCCGATCGGCCGGCTCGGACTGCGCCCGGAGGCGCAGCTCGAGGACCGCCGCGAGCTCGTCGTGACGGCCCGCGGCGCGGAGCACGGGCTCCAGCGCGTCCGCGGCATCCGCCCGCAGCTCGTCGTTCGTCTCGCCGATGCTCCGGATGGCGCCCGCCGCTTCGGCGTCGAAGCCCGACTCGAGCACGTCGCGGTACGTCTCGAGCGCCGCCTGCGGATCCTGCAGCTCGACGGCGTAGAGGGCCGCGATTCGCTTCTTCAAGGCGCGTCGTGCCGCGTCGTCGGTCGCCGCGCTCGCCTGGAGCTTCAGGTTCTCGAGGAGCTCCGGCCAGAGGCGCTCCTGGGTGTAGAGCGCGTCGAGCCGCTTGAGGACGTCGCCGTCGCCCGGGCGAACGGCGAGGGCCTGGACGAGCGACTCGATCGCCTCGCGTCGATCGGAGAGATCGTTCTCGAAGCGCCCGGCCGCGTCGACGAGCAGCTGGAACCGGAGCCCGTCGTCGTCCTCGCCGCACAGCTCGACGCGCCGCCGGTAGAGGTCGACCAGACGGGTCGCGTCGTTCTTCTGCTCGTAGAGCGCGATGAGGTTGTCCAGCGTGAACGCGCTCGTCGCCTCCAGCTCGAGCGCCCGCTCGTACGCCTCGATCGCGCCCGGCAGGTCGTCGAGCATGTCGCGCTTCGCTTCGCCCACCCGGCGCCAGGTCGACGCGCGGGTCTCGTCGTCGGGCAGGAGCTCGGCCTTGCGCGTCAGGACCCGCACGAGAATCGTCCAGTCGCTGAGGAGCGTCGCCAGCGCGTCCATCTCCTCGAGGGGCTGCAGCTCCGTCTCGTCGAGGGAGAACAGCCGGTCCCACGCGTCGAGCGCGCGCCGCGGGTCGTCGCGCCGCTTGTCGTGGAGATGGGCCAGCGCCGCCAGGAGCTCGCGCTTCGTCAAGCCGTCGGTCTTCGCGATGGCCGTCTCGTAGGCGCTCGCCAGATCGTCCCAGCGCTTCGTGGCCTCCGCCAGCCGGTCCAGCTGCTCGCGCGCGTCGCCGTCCTCCGGATCGCGCGTCCACGCGTCGCGCATGGCGTCGAACGCCTTGCTGCGGTCGCCGCCGCGCTTTTCCCACAGCTCCGCGGTCTCACGAAGGATCTGGATCCGCTCACCCTCGTCGGTCGCGAGCGCGAGTCGCTCACCGTTGACCTCGACGAGGTGCCGCCAGTCGTCCGCCCGCTCGTAGATCGGCCGCAGGATGTCGACGATGCGCGCCTTGTGCTCGGGGTTCTGGAGCAGCGCCTCGAGCGCGGCGACCGCCTCGGTGCCCGGCCCCGCCGCGGCGGGCGGCGCGAGGTCGACCACGATCTGGAGCTCGTCGATCCCCGCCTGGGGCTCACCGAGCTGGTTGAGGAGCAGCTTCGCGAGGTCCATGCGGAAGCGCGCCTCGTCCTCCGGCAGCGCCGTCTGCTCGGCCCGTCGCCGGGTCATGTCGGCCAGATCCCGCCAGCGCCCCGTCCGGGCGTAGAGACGCGAGAGCGCCTCGAGCCCGTGCGCGTCCTCGTCGTCCACCTCGAGCGTCGCCCGGTACGTCTCGATCGCCGCCGCGTCGTCGTGGAGCTCGGACTCCTCGATCAGCGCGATGGTGTGGAGCGCCTCGAGGCGCTCGGCCGGCTCGTGCTTGTAGTCGAGCGCGTCACGGAACAGCTGCACGCGATCCTTCGGACGCCCCGCCTCCCGGAGGAGCCGGTCGATCGCCTCGAACGTCCCGTTCTTCGCCTCGGGGTCGAACGCGTGAGCGCGGCGATAGAAGAGGAGCGCGCGGTCGAGATCCTTGTGCATCTCGTAGAGCTCGCCGGTCCGCTGGGCGAGGCGGGCCGTCGACGGCTCGTCGGCGGTGATCTTCTGCAGCTCACCGGCGAAGATCTCCGCCAGGCGCGCCTCCGCGTTCGCGACCCGTGCCAGCCGCTCGAGCTCGGCCCACGTGCTCTCGTCGGCGGGATCCTCCGCGAGGAGCTTCGCGGTCGTCTCCAGGGCGGCGGAGTAGTTCTCCTCCTGCTCCTCGTGCATCTTGGCGAGGCGCCGCAAGAGCTGCCGCCGCTCGTCCGGATCCTGGCTCGACTCGAGGCGGGCCTCGAGTGTCGCCATCACGCGCCGCCAGTCGAGCCGGGCCAGGTACACCGGCTCGAGCATCTCGGCCGCGCGCGCGCCGTGCTCGTGTGCCGCCATGAGCGCCTCGAGAGACGCGACGGTCTGCGGGTGCTTCGGGTCGATCGCCAGCGCCGCGGCGTACTGGTCGAACGCGCGGTCGACCTCGTGCATCCGGCGCTCGAGCACGTCGCCGAGCGCATGGTGAAGAGCCGCCTTGCGCTCCGCGGACACGCCCGGCGCAGCGATTTGCCGCTCGTCGAGCGACACCAGGTCTTCCCACCGCTCCGCCTGGGCGTAGAGCCGCTCGAGCGCGGCGATCGCCTCGGCGTCGAGGCCGAGGTCGAGAATCTGCTCGTAGACGCCGATCGCCGAGCGGGCGTCGCCGAGCTTCTCGTCGCTGAGGCGCGCCTGCTTGAAGAGGAGCTGCTTCCGCTCCGCCTCGCTCTCGGCAGCCTCGGCCCGGCGCTTCACGACGTCGAGCAGCGCCGGGAAGTCGCCCGTCTCCTCGTAGAGCGACTGGAGCGCCAGGAGCGCCCGGCGGTCGTCGCCCCGGAGCTCGAGGGCGCGCACGTAGTGCTGCTGGGCCAGCGCGAGGTCCTTGAGGTGCGTCCGCGCGATCTCGGCGATGCGGAGCGTCACCTCGAGCTGGACGTCCCCGTCGAGGATCTCGCCCACGACCGACCGCAGGAGCTCCACGTGCTCGGCGTGCTTGCCCGTCGCCGCCGCGAGCCGTTCGACCCGCTCGAGCCACTGCGGAAGCTCGGGCTCGGCCACCGCTCCCCGGAGCCCGCGCGCCGCGTAGGCGAACGCGAGCGCGCCGTCCCCGAGCGGTCCCTCGGCGACCTGCGCCGCCTGCGCGATGTTCGCGAGCTTGTCGGAGACCGAATCGGCGTACTCCGCCTCGATGTCGAGCACCCGCAAGAGCTGCACGTGCAGCCCGTCGACCTCGTAGAGGGGCCGCAGGATGGACGCGGCCTCGCGACGCGCATCGGCGTTCTCGAGCATGGCCTCCAGCGAGCCACGGCAGCCGGCGTGCGACGGGTCGAGCACGAGCGCCTGGCGATAGGCCTCGATCGCCCCGGCGATGTCGCCGAGGCGCTTCTGACGCACCTCGCCCAGGCGGGCCAGGATGGAGAGCTTGTCGGCCGGCGACTCGGCGAGAGCCAGGTCGGCCTCCAGCGTGTCGGCGAGATCCTGCCAGCGGTCGGCCAGCTCGTAGAGCGTCGCCAGCGCCGCGAGGGAGGCCCGGTCGGCGCCGAAGTCGTCGACCACGGTGCGGTACGCGAGGATGGCCTCGGACACGTCGGTGAGCTTGTCGGCCAGCGTCGTCGCGATGCGGATGATCAAGGTCCGCCGCGCGTCCTTGTCGTCGGCGAGGCGCTCGCGGGCACGGAGCACGTCGACCAGCTCGCGCCAGCTCTGCGTCCGCTCGTAGAGCCGATCGAGCGCGGACAGGGCGGGCACGTCGCCCGGATCGTCCTCCAGGCGAGCCCGCCACGCCTCGATGGCGCCGCGCGGATCGTCGAGGACCGTCTCGCACAGCTCGCCGAGGCGGCCGCGGAGCTCGCGCCGGGCCTCGGCGTCGTCCTCCAGCTTCACCTCGATGCGAAGGACGTCGCACAGCTGCCGGTTGTCCCCGGCGGTGGCGTAGATGCGCTCGAGCGCGCGGCACGCCGGGAGCGCGATCGACGCGTCGTCCGGGGCGAGCTGCACGACCTGCCGGTACATCGCGTCGGCGCGCGCGACGTCGTCGAGCTGGTTCTCGTAGAGGCGCGCCACGTCCATGAGGATCTCGGCGCGCGGCACCGGGGCCGCGGCCGCCGCCGCCGTCGTCGTGAGCACTCCGGCCGCCCGCTCCTGGGCGCTCAGCCGTCGCGCGATCTCCAGCATCCGCTGGCGCGCCCGCGCATCGTCCGGGTCGAGGGGCAGGAGCCGCGCGAACGCGTCGAACGCCCCCGCGTCGTCCCGCAGCCGCTCGTCGCGGAGCTCGGCCACGCGGCGGAGCAGATCGCGGCGCTCGTCGGCGCCGGTCGCGAACTCGAGGTGGATCTCGAGCACCCGCACGAGCTCCGGCACCTCGTCGCGCTCGGTGTAGACGGCTTCGAGCACGATGGCCGCTCGGGCGCGCAGGTCGGCGACGTCGAGGATCTTCTCGACCAGCTGCCTCGCCTCCGTCGCCGCCGGACGCTCGCGAAGCACCTG
>JBEKGQ010000088.1:0-13921 GCA_050012715.1 Polyangiaceae bacterium | reverse complement strand
CGTTCGCGATGGCCGGCGCCGGAGGGCCCGTTCGAGCCGCCAGGGGAACGACGATGGCGGCCACCAGCGCCGCCCCGCCCGCGAGGACGAGCGCGATGCGTCTCCTCGCCGAGACGTCCTTCCCGCCGCGCCTTCGCCGACCGTCGTCCGACGCCGCGAGCGTCGGCGCGATCGAGGCCGTCTGCGGGGTCTCCGCCGGTTCGGTGGCGGCGCCGTCGGCGGTCCCGCTCTCGGTCTCCCCGGGCTCCATCGAGGCCGCGTCCGGGGGGGTCTTGGGCTCGGCACCGTCCACTGGGGCAAGGGCCTTACCGGCAGACCGGCCCGGCTGCAACCACCCCGCGATGGGCCTCGAAAATCGCCCTCGCGGCTGAAAGGCCTTTCAGCGTAACCTCGCGACAAGGCGCGGTCTGCGAAGGAGCCATGGACGAGCACACCAAGCAACTCTTGCTCCTCGGCCGCGAGCACTACCAGAAGCGCGAGCTCGACAAGGCCGAGCAGATGCTCCGCCAGGTCCTCGAGACCGACGACCGGCTGGCTGACGTCCACGACATGCTGGGCGTGATCTCCCACGCCCACGGCAACTTCGCCCAGGCCGAGTTCCACTTCGAGCGCGCCCTGGCCATCAACCCGAGCTACACGGAGGCCGCCCTCAACCTGGCCGTGACGTACAACGACCGGGGAAAATACGAGGCGGCGAGGCAGGTCTACGCCCGCATCAAGGGGACGCCAGGGGGGAACCTCGCCGGGCTCGACCCCTTCGCCCGCGGGAAGATCGCGAACATGCACGCCGAGGTCGGTCAGGCCTACGCGGATGCCGGGCTCCCGCGCGAGGCCATCCTCGAGTACGAGAAGGCCGTCGCGCTGTGCCCGCAGTTCGCGGATCTGCGGGTGCGCCTGGGAACCCTGCTGCGAGAGATGAACGATCTGCCGCGCGCCCGGGAGCAATACGAGGCGGCCGTGGCGGCCCGGCCCGGGTACGTGCCGGCACGCATCCAGCTCGGGGTGACGCTGCTGTCGCTCGGCGAGAGCGACGCGGCCGGCGAGCAGTGGCGCAAGGCGCTCGAGATCGAGCCGGAGAACGTGCGCGCGAAGATGTACATGCGCATGGTCGCCGCGGCGCTGAGCACGCGGCCGCCCCCCCTGGAGGGCGGCACGGACGGTACGGGCGGAACGCCGACCTAGCTCACGAGCACGCGCGTCTCGACGCTCGCGGCCATCCGCGCCTCCGCGTCGAAGACGCGCGCGAAGCACTCGATGCTCTCGCGGGCAACGTCCTCGACCGTGGCCGCGCGGCCCGCCTCTCCGACCCGGTCGAGCTTTCCCAGGTCCTGCAGAGAGGTGACCCCGTACGCCGTGATGCCGCAGGGCACGATCACGCCGAAGGCGGCGAGGTCGGTCGACACGTTGAACGCGAAGCCGTGCATCGTGACCCAGCGCGAGAGCTTGACCCCGATGGCGCCGATCTTCGCCGGCCTCGCCGCCCCGCCGTCCTCGCGCGGATCGCCGGGCCACGTCGTGGGGCTCTGCGCGTCGACCCAGACGCCGACGAGCTTCGCGTCGCCCTCGAGGAAGCTGGCGCCGACGCCGTGGGCGCCCGCGAGGGCGATCATCACGCGGGCGAGGTCGCGCACGTAGCGCCGGACGTCGAGGCGGTCGGGGTGGAGATCGAAGATGGGGTAGGCCACGAGCTGGCCGGGCCCGTGGTAGGTGACGTCCCCTCCCCGGCCGGTCTCGACGAGGTCGATGCCGCGTCGTTCGAGCTCGGTGCGCGGCAGAAGGACGTTCTCGGCGTGCGCCCCGCGTCCGAGCGTCACCACCGGCTCGTGCTCCAGGAGGAGCAGCGTGTCGCCGATCTCGCGGCGGATGCGCGCATCGACCAGTCGCTCCTGGAGCGCGTGCGCGTCGGCGTACCGGATGCGGCCGAGCCAGTGGGCGGTGAAGGAGCGCATCGTGTCCTCGCTCCTTGATAGCGCGAGGCCGCGAACGCGACAGCGCCTCACAGCACGCCCACATACCGGCCGTCGAAGCTGCGGAGATGCACCGCGAAGGCGACCCCGCCGTTGGCCGCGCGGGAGTCGAAGCCCGGCATCGTGCCGAAGACGCTCACCGCAGTGTACGGCGTCGTCCATAGATCGACCGCGACGCGCGGCTCGAGCAGCCACGTCACGGTCGTGGCGGTGGCGGTCAGCTGGGCCTGACCGAGGGACGCGTATTGCTGGAGGGCGATCCACTCCGCGCCGCCGAGCATCTCGCCCCGCACCGACAGGGGCCCGAGCGGCAGCCGGACACCCGCGCGCACGCCGGTGAGCCACATGTGGGCGTTGACGGTGGCGCGCGGATCGATGGTGAGATCCCCGGCGGCGAACGGCGGGGCGGACCAGGCGCCTTCGCCCCACGCCGCCGCGACGCCGCCGTAGAAGAAGGACGAGAAGGCCCAGTCGAGGCCGAGCTCGGCGCCATAGGCCCGAACCGCGGAGTCCCCGAGCTGGTCCCCCGTGAACTGGTACCCGGTGGCGGAGGTCTGCACGTTGCCGTCGAAGCGATCGCGCGACGAGGGCTCGTAGCTGAGCGATCGAAGCCCGACGCTGAGCACGAGTGGGTAGCGCGCGGCCGAAGAGGCCATCGCCTGCGACACTTCCTTCGGACAGCTCATGTCCACGCAGTCCGCGGCGGCGGCCCGACCGACCAGCGCCACTGCCACGATCACCGCCAACGCGACCTCGGCAACCCTCATGGTGCAATCACCTCCCGATCATCGACGCCTCAAGCACCGCACGTGCCACGGGTGATGCGATGCTCTCGACGCCGGCCTGAGCCCAGTAGACGCGACCCTCGGCGAGCAGCAGCTTGTTGGCGGTCGGGAACGGCTCCGCGATCGTCGTGGGGGCTGCGCCGCCGCTCTTCGGCATCGTCCGCACGCGCATCGGACCGTGGAGACCGTGGGGGTACTCGAGCCAGAAGAGGCTCCCGCGGTCCACGTCGAGGACGCGGTCGTAGTAAACGGGGACGTCTGCCGCGAGGGTCACGACGTCCCCCGTCGCCTTCGACGCGCGATGGATCGCCCCGCGATCTTCGGTCCCGCCCAGCCAGTAGACGCCGTCGGCGTCGACGACCAGGGCGCGCAGACCGGTGAGGCGGTGGAGGACGCGACGGGAGTCCCCGCCGGCTCTCGGCGTCGCGAAGAGGTCCGCGCTGCGTGGCTCGTCCGCCTCCGCCGGCACGTCCTCGAGCCACCACACCTCGTCGGCGTCGACGCCCACGAGCGTCGCACCACGGCCGCTGGGCACCGCGGCGAGCAGCTCGGCGGAGCCGCCGCGCTTGGGCACCCGTCCAACGCCGTCGTCGAGGCTGAAGAACACGTCGTCGCCGTCGACGACGAGCGCCCACCGCGCGGGGTCCGCCGCGCCGTGGATGAGCGTCCAGTCCCGCCCGGCGAGGTACTGCACCGGGCCGCCCGTCTTGGCGACCGCCTGAACGCCGTCCTCGCCGACCCAGTAGACGCGGTCCTCGTCCAGCGTGAGCTGCTCGATCCGCGGCGAGGCGGCGAGGACGTCGACGGGGCCGTCCGGTCGGCGGCGGAGGAGCGAGCGTGAGCCCCCCGCTGCGTCGAGCACGTAGGCGTAGAGACCGGTGCCGTCGGCCGCCGCGCGAAGCACGAGCGACGACGACGGCAGGACGCGCGTGATGCCTTCGTCGGGAGGCGGGGCAGCGCGCGCGAGCCGGCCGGAGGTCACGGGTCCGGCGGCCCCGGCGGCCACGAGGCATGCAGCGAGAAAGCGAGAGCGAGGGCCCATCGCCCGCGGCGCGTCGCAAGCCGTGTACCGCGAGCACGACGACCGTTACGAGCGGAAGTAGTTCGGCGCCTCTTCCGTGATGATGACGTCGTGCACGTGGCTCTCGCGGAGGCCCTGGGAGGTGATCCGGACGAACCTAGCGCGCGTCCGCAGGTCGTGGATCGTCTTGCTCCCGGTGTAGCCCATCCCGCTGCGAAGCCCGCCGACGAGCTGATAGAGGATCGACGCGAGCGAGCCACGATGGGGCACGCGCCCCTCGATCCCCTCCGGCACGAGCTTCTCGTCCGCGGTGCCGGCCTGCCCGTAGCGGTCGCGGCTCCCCTTCTTCATGGCGCCGAGGCTGCCCATGCCGCGGTACACCTTGTAGCTGCGGCCCTGGTAGAGCACGAGGTCCCCCGGAGACTCGTCGGTCCCCGCGAAGAGCGAGCCGATCATCACACTGCTCGCACCGGCCGCGATGGCCTTGGTGACGTCGCCCGAGTGCTTCACGCCGCCGTCGGCGATGACCGGGACGTCGTGCCTCTCGGCGACGCGCGCGCAGTCGCTGATGGCGGTGATCTGCGGGACGCCCACGCCGGCCACGACGCGGGTCGTGCAGATGCTCCCCGGTCCGATGCCGACCTTCACGCCGTCGACGCCTGCGTCGATGAGCGCCTCGGTCGCGTCCGCGGTCGCCACGTTGCCCGCGATGATGCGAAGGGCGGGGAACTCCTTCTTCGTCGCCCGCACCGCCTCGATGACGCCGCGCGAGTGGCCGTGCGCCGTGTCGATCACGATGACGTCGACCCCCGCCGCCACGAGGGCGGCCGTGCGGTCGTGCCGGTCGGGGCCGGGGCCAATCGCCGCGCCGACCCGGAGGCGACGCTGCTCGTCCTTGTTGGCCTGGGGGTACTTGTCGGCCTGGAGGATGTCCTTGATCGTGATGAGCCCGGCCAGCTTTCCGTCCGCGTCGACCACGAGGAGCTTCTCGATCCGGTGCTTGTGGAGGAGGCGCTTGGCCTCGTCGGCGCTGACCCCCGGCGGCACGGTGACGAGCTCCTTCGTCATCAGCACGCTGACCGGCTGGTCGAGGTTCTGCTCGAAGCGGATGTCGCGCGCGGTGAGGATGCCCACCGGACGCTCGCCCTCGACCACCGGAACGCCGCTGATGTCGTGCTCACGCATGACCTCGAGCGCCGCCCGCAGCGACTGCGACGGCCGCGCCGTGACCGGCCCGAGGATCATCCCGCTCTCGGCGCGCTTCACCCGCTCGACCTCGCGCGCCTGAGCTTCGATGGGGAGGTTCTTGTGGAGGATGCCGATGCCCCCCTCGCGCGCCATCGTGATGGCGGTGCGGCTCTCGGTGACCGAGTCCATCGCCGCGCTGAGGATGGGCATCTCGAGGTCGAGGCCCCGGCAGAGCCGCGTCTTCACCTCGACGTCCTTCGGGAGGACCTCGCTGTAGGCGGGAGCGAGCAGGACGTCGTCGAACGTCAGGCACTCGCGGAGCTTGTCGTCGAGCATGTCCCTGTATAGCGCCGGGCGGACGGGCCCGGTAGGTCAGTCGGCGGCGGCACTTCAGTCCGGGATCTTGTGCCCCTTCGACGACTGGTCGTCGCGGAAGTCGTCGAGGCCGACGGTGAACGAGTGGGCTATCTCCGGATCGAACTGGGTCGAGCTGCAGCGCTCGATCTCGCCCACCGCCACCTCGTGCGGCAGGGCGCGACGGTAGGCCCGGTCGCTCGTCATCGCGTCGTACGTATCGGCGACGGCGATGATGCGCGCGATGAGTGGCACGTCGTTGCCCTTGAGGCCGAGCGGATAGCCGCGCCCGTCCCACCGTTCGTGGTGGAGGTGCACCCCCGGGACGAGCGGGTGCAGGAACTTGATGGGGTCGAGGATGTCCTTGCCGTAGACGGGGTGGCGCTTGAACATCTCGTACTCGTCCTGCGTCAGCTTGCCGGGCTTGTTCAGGTTCATCACGCAGCCGATCTTGCCGATGTCGTGCATCAGGGCGCTCTGCCGCACGATCTCGACGACCTCGGGCGAGAGACCGAGGCGCACCGCGAGGTATGTTGCGTAGGTCGCCACGCGGCCCGAGTGGCCGGCGGTGTAGCGATCCATCCGGTCGATCGCGCGGGCGAGGCCGTGGATGGTCTGCTGGAAGGTGGCGCGGAGGTCCTCGTAGAGGCGCGCGTTCTCGATCGCCGCCGCCGCGCGCGACCCCACGATGGAGAGGAGCTTGCGGTGCCCCTCGTTGAAGCGCTTCTGCTTCGTGAAGCTCGCGACGAAGATCCACCCGAGGAGGCGCGTCTTCATGCGCAGGGGGACGGACACGAGCGACCCGAGCGGCACCGACGGCGGGGTGGAGAAGAAGCGGATGCCCTTGCCCCCCTGCTCGAGGAGCGTCGAGTGCGCCGCGTAGTGATCGATGAAGGGCTGCGCGGCGAGGACGCCGTACTCCGAGCCGATGCGCGGCTCGCCCTCGGCGTCCGCGAGCGGGATGGCGTGCCGCTCGCCCGAGTGGGGCAGCTCCGACACGCGCGCCGACGGCGGGAGCGACGAGTCGGCGCTGCTGCGAGGCTGCACGAGCCGCTGGCGCTCGAAGTAGCCGCCCTCGCCGTCGTCGAGCCACGTCGAGACGAGGTCACCCTTCAGCTCGTGGATGGCGGTGTCGCCGATCGTCGCCAGGACCTCCTCGAGCGAGAGGCTCGCGGCGATCGCCTCGCTCACCGTGTAGAGCGACACCGCCTCGCGCAGACGCAGGTTCTCCGCCGAGAGCCGCTGCTTCTCGAGGCCGCGCTGCACGACGCGGATGACCTCTTCGACCTTGAAGGGCTTGAGGATGTAGTCGTAGGCGCCGCGCTTCATCGCGTCGATCGCGGTCTCGACCGTCCCGAAGCCAGTCATGATGACGGTGAGCGCGTTGGGCGCGGCGGTGCCGATCGCGTCGAGCAGCTCGATGCCGCCCATGCGGGGCATTTTGAGGTCGCTGATGATGAGGTCGTAGTGCGCGTTCCCGAGCTCGGTCAGGGCCGCGGCCCCGTCCTCCGCGGTGCGGACGATGTACCCCTCCATGCCGAGGAAGTCGGCCAGGATGTCGCGGATGAACTTCTCGTCGTCGACGATGAGGACACGCGGCCGTTCGTCGGGGGCGGAGGACATCGACATCGTCATGTTCGTGCGAGAACGAGAGACCGAACTCTAACAGATCCGCCAAGCTGCAAGGCGTCCTTCGCGCGTCAGAGTCACGTCGCGACCCTCGCGGGACGGTGGTAGCGACAGAAGCGGTGCGGGCACGTGCCCGAGACCGGCTGGGTGGGGCACGCGGGGACGATGCTCGTGCACGCGGAGCCGAGCGCGGGCAGCACCGCGAGCGAGACGAGCACCGTGCGACGGCCCACGCGCGCCGCCTCCTCTTCGCGGCCCGGGTCTGCGTCCGCCGAGAACGGATCGACGCCGCTCATGTCGCGCGCTCGAGCAGCATGTCCGCCGCCTCCAGGCCCGAGGTCACGGCTCCCTCCATCGCGATGACGTCGACCGAGTTTCGCACCCAGTCCCCCGCGAGGAACAGGTTCGCGAACGGCGTGCGCGGCGTCGGCCGGAAGGGCTGGACCCCCGGCTCGCTCAGGAAGAGCGTCTCCCACGGCGCCCGGTTTCGGTGGAGCTCGGTGCGGACGATCCCGAGCACGGCAACGTTCCCGAAGGCGGCGGCGAAGTTCTCGAGGGTGAAGTCGATGATCTCCCCGTCGGTCCACGACTCGAAGCCACCCTCCTGCCCGCCGAAGACGAGCACCGAGCCGATGTCGGGATCGAGAGAGGCTTCTCCCAAGTAAGGCTTCATATCCACGACGAAGCTCAAGGGCGCGGGAAAGCCATGCAGGGGCCCGGGAAACCGCCGCGGAACCGGCCGCCGCGTGACGACGGTGAGCGACAGGGTGACCGCGCTGCGGAGGTTGCCGAGGCGGCGGAAGAAGGGCGACTGCCACATACGCTCGTCGCGCCGATTCATCAGGGTCACGACCGGCAGCGGCAGCGTCGAGAGAACGTAGTCGAAGCCGTCGAGGGTGCGCTCCGTCCCGGGCGCGATGGGCAGCGGCTGGGCGGCGTTCGTCGCGCGCGGCGCGAGCGGGCCGGTGGGGAGCGCGTCGGCGGCGCGGACTCCCGTGATGCGGTCGCCGTCGTAGATCCAATCGGTCACCGCGATGCGCGGCTCGATGGTCGCCCCGAGGCGCCGGCAGTGCTCGCCGATGGGATTCCACACCGTCTCCGTGTAGGCGCCACGGCACGCGAAGAGCTCGGCCTCCTCGGAGGTGCTCATGTGCTTCAGGGTCTGGAGCACGTGGTACGCGCTGATCGGCTCCGGGAAGTTGAAGTACGCGAGGCGCAAGAAGCGAAAGATGCTGTACCGGGTGACGTGCCGGCGGAGACCCCGCTCGACCGCCCAGGTGTCGAAGCAGACGTCGTCGTGGTGAGTGAGCCGCTCACCGCTCGTCGCCACCGTGAACGCCTCGGTCATGAACCGGCCGAAGTTCGCGCGGTCGGCGAGCGGGAGACCGTCGTAGACCGCGAAGCGAGCCGCCACCGCGAGCCGCCCGTTCTGGCTGCTCATCGAATGGATGGCGTGGTCGGAGGGCTCGTAGCAGTGGCTCTCGCCGGCCATGCTGACGAGGGCGCGCGAGGGCTCGACGCCGGCGCGGCGCATGAGGCCGAAGAGGTTCGCGTAGAAGCCGACCATCATGTGCCAGCCGTGGTCGACGACGAAGCCGTCCGGCGTCCGCCACGAGGCGGCCTAGCCGCCGAGAGTGTCCTGCAGATGGACGACGCGCACCGCGACCCGCCCAGCGCCGCGCTCGAGCAGACGGGCCGCCGCCGAGAGACCGGCCGGACCGGCACCGAGGACGAGGACGCGAAGCGGCGACGCGCCCATCACATTGCGACCCCTAGGCCGCCGACGCCGACCAGGCGCAGGAAGCCGTGCGGAACGTCCGACGAGCCGTAGATGCCCCAGTCGAGGTGCGCCTCCCCACAGAGGAACGCCCAGGGGGCGACCCAGATTTCGAGGGTCCCGCCCGGCGAGACGATGGGCATGGCGGTGGCGTTGCCCGTGAGGTCGATGCCCGCGACACCGGCTTCGAAGAAGACACTCAGGTCGACCCGCCGGTACGGGAAGAGGTGCAAGCTCGGTCCGATCTTGCCGGCGAGGAGCATCGGGTCCCCGCCCGGTCGCAGCAGGGTCGACTCGAGCGAGGCACGGACGCCCACGTACGCGAAGGTCATCAGCTCGAGCGTGCCGTGGAGCCCCAGCTCGGCGCCCGGACGGCCATAGCCGACCAGACCCGAGCCGATGGCGCGAAACTGGCCGGCGGCGGCACCGACGTCCTCCTCCCGGGGGACCTCGTATTCGCGGGCGAACGGATCCGCGGGGTGCTGGGCACCGGCTGCCGCGGACGACGTCAGCAGGGCCAGCGTCACGGAGCCGAGGAGGACGCATCGCAACGGCACCGGCAGAGCCTACGCCCTTCGCGTCTTGCGCGACCCCCGCCCGCGGGGCAAGCTCGCGTCGACGATGGCAGCGCTGGGTGCGCAAGCAGAGCGGCTCGGCGCCGGCGACGACGCGCCGGGCGCGCTGGCGAGGGGGCCGCGAGTGGCCCTGCTGGTCACGGCGTACGGCGCGGTCGGTGCGGCGGCGGCGGGGGTGTCCCTCGCGCTGGGGCACGATCCGCTGAGCTGCGATGGGTGGCTCGAAACGCCCGGGATGGCGGGGGTCCTCGTGAGCCTGGGTCTCGGACTCTGCCTCGGGGCGACCACCATCGCCGCGTCACGTGTCCTCGTGCGCCGGGTCGCCTGGGCGCAGGCGCTCCACGCCGCGCTGCGGCCGGCGGTGCATGGCGCGGGAGACCTCGGCCTGCTCGCCGTCGCCGTCGCGAGCGCCACCGGAGAGGAAGTGCTCTTCCGCGGCCTGGTGATGCCGCTGGTCGGAGTCGTGGTGTCGTCGCTCCTGTTCGGCGCGCTGCACCAGATCCGCGGGCCGGCGCGCTGGGGGTGGATGGTATGGGCGACGGTCATGGGGGTGCTGTTCGGCGGTGTCTTCGTCGCCACCGGCAGCCTCGTCGGCCCGATCGCGGCGCACGCGATGATCAACGGCGCGAACTTGCGGTTCCTCCGCGACAACGACCCATCGCCCCGGGTGCGACCCCTCGGCGGCCTACTTCGTCGCTGACCCGGGTCTGGCTCAGCGGCCCACCGCGGTCGCCGCTTCCTCGATGGTGCGAATGAGCTCCCCCGTCATTCGACGGAGCGCTGACAGGGCGCCCTCGAGCTTCCCGGTGGCGTCGGCGAGCTCGGCGTCGAGCGCCTCGTTCTGGCTCGCGAGCTGACGCTGGAGCGCCTCGACCTGGTAGCGGAGGTCTTGCTCGACGAGGTGCGCACGCTCTTCCTCCGCCTCGAGGGCCGCCTGCTCCCACACGATCACCTCGCGCGCGACCGGATCGATGCCCGTCAGGGTCACGTCCAGATCGATCCCCTCGCGGCGCGCCAGGATCGCGTCGAGGTGGGCGCGCTCGCGAGAGCGGTCCCGCGAGAGCGTGTCGATGGCATGGCCCAGAGTCCCGCGGAAAGCGCGGCCGTGCGTCTCGAGCCGGTCGACGTGTGACTGGTGCTCGGCCACCGTTCCCTTCGCGCGCTCGAGCGAGGTCACGAGCTCGGTCGCCAGCGACGAAAGCTCTCGCGCCCTCCGGACCCCGGGCGAGTCTCCGCGCTCGATGAGGGACGCGTCGATGTGCCTCGACAGCTCCGTCACCATCCCGTGCCAGCGCGCGGCGATCTCCGCCGTGGGCAGGGCCGCGATCTCGGCCGTGAGCTCGGTGCGGAACGAGGCGGCCGGACCGCCCTCGGCCAGCGTAGTCACCATCGACGCCCTCCCCTGGTCGTCCTCCGCCGCGATGGCCGCCGACGGCCGCGCGGAGCCGGCGAGGCGACGCAGGATGTCCGCCAGCGCGTCGACGACCATGAACGCGTCGCGAGGCCGGTCCTCGGGCTGACGCGCCAGGAGACGCAGCACCAGCTCTTCCACCTCGGCCGGGATGCCCTCCGTGCGCGCGCTCGGCTTGATCGGCGCCTCGCGCAGAGGCGCGATGAGGAGCTCCACCCCGCGCGAATCGAAGGGCAGCGCCCCGGTGAGCATCTCGTAGAGCACCACCCCCAGCGCGTAGAGATCCCCGCGCGCCGCCGCGGGAGCCCCCTCGGCGTACTCCGGCGCGATGTAGCCGGGCGTCCCGAAGCGCTGCTCGCTGAACGTGAGGGCGGGTGCGTCGAGGATCTTGGCGATGCCGAAGTCCGTGAGCTTCACGAGCTCGTCGCCCCCCCGGCTGCCGAGGAGCACGTTCTCCGGCTTGAGGTCGCGGTGGATGATCCCGACGTCATGGGCCCGCGCGAGCGCGGCCGCGATCTGCGCCGCCACCCGCGCCGCGCGCGGCCAGGCGAAGCGCCCGCGACGGAGCGCGGCGATGAGCGACTCGCCCTCGACGTACTCCATCACCAGGAACACCGTCCCATCGCTCTCGCCGAGGTCGGTGATCTCGACGATGTTCGGGTGGTTGATGCGGTTGACGGCGCGCGCCTCCCGCAGGAACCGCTCGCGGTGCGACGCGCTCATCGCGAGATCGCGGCGCAGCACCTTGATGGCCGAGAGGCGGTCGATCATCACGTGCTTTGCCAGGTAGACGAGCGCCATGCCGCCGCTGCCGAGGGGCCGCACGAGCCGATAGCGTGCGGCCAGCGTTCGCCCGACGAGCGGATCCGAGCTGCGCGTGAGCTCCGTCGCGTCGAACGGACAGAACGACGCATCGTCGGCAAACGACTCGGAGCAGCGTGGGCAGAGCCTCAAGGCCCAAGCAAGGTACCATCGAGCCTCACGGCGGTCCGAGCTTGCACTCCAGCGACTGCCGGAGCTCTCCGCCGGGGATGACGACGACACGCCCCGCCGTCAACCCGCCCGCGAACTTCGCCACCGCCCAGCTCTCCACCGGCGCGTCCCAGGCCGTGCCCCACTGGTTGCCGAGGTTCCCCGAGCCTCCGGGCGACACCGTCATGTCCTGCATCCGTAGCTCCACCGCCTCGAGGCACGCTCGCGTCGGGCTCCAGCGGACACGCGCGAGCATGAACGAGTCGTCCTGTCCGCGGAGGTCGCCCGGTGACTCGAGCCGTAACCATGGCGCGATGGTTTGCACCGTCACGCGCCACCCCGCCGGGTCGCCCTTGCACGCCGCGTCGTCCGCCGGCGTCAGCGTCGACCACGGAGCAAGCGCCATCGCGGGCGCGCCGGGGACGAGCAACACGGCGGGATCCACCGCTGACGGCGGCTCGCTCCCCGAGGGTGTGCGCACCATCGCGAGCTCGCCCCGCGGCCCCACCGCCAGCGCGTCGAGGTTGGCGGGGTAGAGATCCGCCGTCGGCGGCGCATCGAGCTCGAACGCCGTCGTCGGAGCCGCCGACGAGCCGAGGTGCATCACCCGCGCGCGACCGGTCGAATCCTCCTCGAGCCACGCCACGCCTCCGCCCTCGAGAGACGCGGCGCTGAGGATGCGCCACTCGTCGCCGCGCCCCGCCTCGTACGCGACGCGGGTCCGCACGGTCGCGGAGAGCGAGGCGCGCTCCAGCGCGATCGCCCCACCGACGAGCTGGAGGAGCAAATCATCGGACCCTGCCGCGTCGAGCGACGTCACGGGAACCGCGCCGCTCGGGACGGGGTCTTCGCGGAGCACCTCGCTCGGCGCCACACCACCGCCTCGCCCCGCGACGACCAGATCACGCATCGCGATCGCGCCCCGGCGCACGGGGCCGAGCGGATCGAAGGCCGGCACGAAGGACACCGTCCTGACGAGCGCCATCGCGTCCCGGTTGAAGGCGGTCACGAGCAGGCGCTCGTCGCCGGGCTGCGTGGCCGGACCGTGCACGAGGGCGCGCGACGCCGGCTCGTCCATCGGGTCCGTATCGCGCACGGCGCCCACGATGCGGCGAGGGAAGACGATGCGGACGAAGTCGGTGATGCCCTTGGCGTCGGAGACCGCGAGGCGGGACGCGCCGAGGCCCACGTCGTCCGGGCTTCGCTCGTCGCGAGCGCTCGAAGCGCGCTTCACGTCGCCGGTGGCGCGGCAGGAGATCTTGGGTGCCGCCGGTTGCTCGATGCGCGGCGCCGGGGGCGCGGTGACGGCCGATGGCTGCGGCGCGGGCGGCGACGCGGGCCAGCCGAGGCGGTACCACTGGCCGAGGTCGCACCCCACCAGCGAGCACGCGTGAGGGTCGATCCATCCGCCGGGCCTCGCGGCTGGCGGCGCGGCGACCTCGCTCCACGTCGCGCCGCGGTCGAGGGTCTGCCAGATGCGCCCCTCGCGGGTGCGGGCCAGCGCGATCGCACCCGCGCTCGCGATGCGATCGAACGTGAACGGCGAGGTCTGGAGCGAGCCGTCGACGCCGACCTCGACCGCGCCGAGCGCGTTGCCGAGCATGGCCCAGCCGCGGAGCGTCCCCTGGGGCGTCACGGTCCAGCTGCGATCGGCGAGCCGCGCCGGATCGATGGACGATCCGCGCGCCCCTTCGCTGTTCTGGAGCGCCGACCGGACGGTGGGCGAGAGCGCGTCCGTCGGCCACGCGTGAACCTCGCCGGTGCGCCCGTCGAGTAGCCCCCAGGCGTTCCCCGTTCCTCCGATGTCCCCGACGACGGCGATGGCGCCGCCGTCCGCGCGGGGGATCCACCGGACGATGTTGTACGAGGGGCCTCCGGCGCCCGCGTCGCCGGCCGCGTCGACGTCGTACTGCTGCCAGCCGCCGCCCGGCGAACGCACGCAGGCGACCTTGTGCGGTCCCGGCAGCGGCTTGTCGCAGAAGCCGACCCAGAGGATTCCGCCGTCGTCGCTGACCTCGAAGCGTCCGGCGTCCGTGAACGTCTGCTCGACCACCGGCGCCCGGTCGAGCGCGTGCGCCACGACGAAGGCCCCGCCCCCTCCCGGACGCCCGCACGTGAACACCACGTCGTCCTGGGTCCGCGTCCCCACGCACGTCGCGTCGGGAGGGAGCTTGCCCGCCGCGACGACGTCGACCGCGCCGGAGACGACGTCGACCTGCACGAGGTCCCCGCTCGCGACCAC
>JBEKGQ010000087.1:0-13933 GCA_050012715.1 Polyangiaceae bacterium | reverse complement strand
TGCCCACGTTGCGGACCGGCATCGGGGTAGTCCTCCTCCAAACCCTCGCGAACGATGCGAGAGTAGATCTGCCGATTATGGAGGGGGCCGAGCCATGGGGCAACGCTCACCTCGCATAAATCTAGCCTGATGGCCGCTGCCCTCAGTCCTGCCAGCCTCGTTGCCGGGGCGCGCTTCCCCAATAGGGCGGCTTAGGGCGGCGCGTCCTTGGCGCAGCGGAGGCCGAGCATGGGGATGCGGTAGCGGCCCGGGTGATGGACGCGGTTCGTGGCGCGCAGGCCGTGGGGGTCGAAGTTGTAGGCCCCGCCGCGGATCGAGTGCTCGCACTCGTCGGGGATGGGGTTCGTGCCGGTGAAGCCCTGCTGGTGATTGCGGCGGAGCTCGTCGAGCGCGGCCATGATCTCCGTGCACGAGGCCGGCTTGCCTTCGCTCGCGGTAGGGCGCCGGTATGCGTAAGGGTCGTACTCGTCGTCCTGCCACTCCCACACGTTGCCCGCGAGGTCATCGTGGCCGTAGGGGCCTCGCCCCGCGGGGTGGGTTCCGACGTCCTCGGTACGAGCCGAGGAGAAGACCGTCTTCTCGTGGGTGGGCGGGTCGTTGCCCCAAGCGAAGCGGCGGTCGTCGGTGTCGCGTACGGCCTTCTCGAACTCTGCCTCGCGCGGCAGGCGCTTTCCCCGCCAGGCGCAGTACCCCTTCGCGTCGTCCCACGACACGCCGGAGACCGGCTGGTTGGGACCGTTGAAGTCGGGGTGCTTGCTGCGGACGTCGGCGCTCTTGGGTCGGCAGGCCTTGGCCTCGACGCACGTGTCCCAGAGGGCGTTCGTGACCTCGGTCTTGTCGAGAAAGAACGCGGAGAGAGTGACCTTGTGGGCGGGGTGCTCGTCCTGCTCGCCGCCCTCGTCGGCGCCCATGGTGAAGGAGCCGCCGGGGACGAAGAGCATGTCGGGAGGAGCGACCGGGGCGGAATCGGCGGAGGCGTCGACGGGGGAGGAGGCGTCGGGGGAGGTCTCGGGCACGAGCGCAGACGCAGGCACGGGCACGGGCACGGACGCCGGCACGGGCGCGGACGCCGGCGCGGGAGGGGTCACCGGCGCGGCGGGATCCGTGCGCGTGCACGCGGCGACCGCGGAGGCGGCGACGGCGAGAAGGAGGACGGCGGCGCGCATGCGACCCGGATCTAGCAGGAATGGCGTCGGCCCATCCGGATCCTCCCGCTCGCTCCCTCACCCCGTCCCGCGGTACAACGCCCCCGCTTGATCTCCGTCTCCCACCTCACCCGGCGGTACGGCGCGCAGGTCGCCGTGGACGACGTCTCCTTCGAGATCGGCAAGGGCGAGGTGGTCGGCTTCCTCGGCCCCAACGGGGCGGGCAAGAGCACGACGCTGAGGATCCTCGCCGGCTTCCTCGGGCCCTCCGCGGGCACGGTGACGGTCGCCGGCCACGACGTCGTGGACGACTCCTTCGAGGCGCGACGGTGCGTGGGCTACATGCCGGAGACCGCGCCGCTCTACCCGGAGATGCGTGTCGTCGAGTTTCTCCGCTTCCGCGCGGAGCTGAAGCGCGTGGCGCGGCGCGACCGCACCGCGTGGGTCGACGATGCCATGGGCAAGGCCGGGGTCCTCGACGTGGCCAGCAAGCGCATCGCACACCTCTCCAAGGGGTACCGCCAGCGCGTCGGCCTCGCGGATGCCATCGTGGCGCGACCGCCGCTCGTCATCCTCGATGAGCCCACCGCGGGGCTCGATCCCAACCAGATCCGGGAGGCGCGCGCCCTCGTGCGCGAGCTCGGCCGCGACCACACCGTCGTGCTCTCGACGCACATCCTGGGCGAGGTCGAGGCCTGCGCGACGCGGGTGCTCCTGCTCCACCAGGGCAAGCTCCTCGCCGAGGGGCCCACGGAGGCCATCCGCAGCATGCGCTCGGCCACGTCGGTCGAGATCGTCGCGCGCGGTGATGCCGCCGCGGCCGAGAAGGCCCTGCGCGGCGTCGAGGGCGTGGCCAAAGTCGCGACCATCGGCGGGGCGAGCCCCGAGGACGAGCTCGTGCGCCTCCGCGCCACGTTCGCCAAGAAGCTGCCCGACGCCGAACGAGGCGCCGCGACCGAGCGGTGCGTCGCCGCGGTCATCGCCGCCGGCGCGGGCGTGCGGGAGGTCCGGGCCGGCGGGGGCTCGCTCGAGGACGTGTTCGCCTCGCTCACTCACGAGGACGCGCCCGGCGCCGAGGCAGACGCATGAGGGCGTTCTGGCCGATCTACAAGCGCGAGCTCTTCGCGTTCTTCGTGACGCCCCTCGCGTGGGTGCTCATCGTCGTGTTCCTCGTGGTGCAGGGGATGCACTTCTTCCTCCTCGTCGACCACTTCGCCACGCAGGCCGACGCCACCGGCGACGAGACGCCGCTGTCCGCCTTCTTCGGGAACACGGTGCTCCTCTACCTCGTTCTCTTCGTGCTCGTCCCCCCCATGACGATGCGCATCTTCGCGGAAGAGCGGCGGAGCGGCACCATCGAGATGCTCATGACGGCTCCGGTCTCGAGCACGGCGGTCGTGCTCGCCAAGTACGCCGCCGTGCTGACGACCTACGTCGCGATGTGGGTGCCCACCGTGCTCTACCTCGTCATCCTGGGACGCACCGGCGATCTCGACTGGAACGCGGCGGCCAGCGCCTACCTCGGCGTCCTCCTCGTCGGCGCCGGGTACCTGTCGCTCGGGCTCTGCGCGAGCGCGCTGACGCGCTCGCAGTTCCTGGCCATGGTGTGGACCGCGCTCGTCCTGCTCATGCTGTTCATCCTGGGCGTCGGCGAGTTCGTGACCCGCGACGGCTCGACCATGCACGACGTCTGCGCGCACGTCTCGGTGTGGGCACACATGAACGACTTCGCGAGCGGCATCGTCGACTCGCGCCACGTCGTCTTCTACGGGACCCTCGTCGTGCTCCCGCTGTTCATCGCGACCCGCGCGGTCGAGGCGTGGAGGTGGGGATGAGCCCGCGCCGAGGTCCCACGTTGCCGCTGGCCGGGCACCTCGTGCAGCTCGGGGGCGTCGTCGCGGCGGTGGTGCTCGCGTTCGTGGTGAACGTCCTCGGCGATCGGCACTTCACGCGCTGGGACTGGACGCGCGACAAGCGCTGGTCGCTCAGCCCGGCGACGGTCGAGACGCTCCACTCGCTCGAGCAGCCGGTGGAGGTCTGGGCCATCACCGGCGCGGGGGACTCGCTCCAGCAGAGCATCAAAGAGCTCCTCGCCTCGTACCAGGCCGCGTCGTCGCGGATCGAGGTCCACACCATCGATCCGGACCGCGACGTGGCGCAGCTCGTCGCGCTGCAGGCGCGCTTCGGCCTCGAGGCGGGGCGCACCGAGGACGGGCGCGTGGCCACCGACGCGGTCATCGTGGTCGCGACCGGGGACAAGCACTGGTTTCTGACCCCGCAGGACCTCTACGAGCAGTCCGACGACGTGCACGTGAAGCCCCGCGAGGAGCGGGCGCTGACGCGGGCCATCCGCAGCGTGCTCGGCGGGGAGAAAGCGAAGCTCTGCTTCACCGCCGGTCATGGCGAGATGTCGCTCGAGCCGGACCACGACGACCGCGAGGGCCTCGGGGCCCTGCGCGATCTCTTCGAGAAGAACAACTACGAGCTCGCCACCGTCGACACCACCGTCCCGGGCGCGCACGAGCCCTTCGCGGGGTGCTCGGTCGTCCTCATCGCCGGCATGCGCGCGCCCTTCGCGCCCGAGGAGACCACCCGCTTGCGGACGTGGCTTCTGGAGGGCGGGAGCCTCCTCGCCGCCGTCGGGCCGCTCGATCCGACCGCCGGCGCGAGCGCGACGCCGGCGGGGCTCGACGACGCCCTCGCCCCCTTCGGCATCGCGCTGGAGGACGACGTCGTCGAGGACCTGGAGCCGAGCGTCTCCATCCCCGAGACCCACGGGCAAGGGTTCTTCGTATCCGCGCATCCGCACCCGGTGACGACGACGCTCGTCGCTGGCGGTCCCGCGTCACACCCCCCGCGGGTCGCCGCGTTCTACACGCGGTCGATGCGCGCGATGGCGTCGCCCGGCGCCGTCGCGGCCTCCGCGCTCCTCACGACGAGCGACGACGCGTTCGCCAAGCGGGACGTGGCCGCCGCGGCGCAGGGAGCCGACGCGCCGCCCCGCAGCCCGTCGGACGCGTCCGGGCCCTTCGTGATCGCGATGGCGAGCGAGCGACCGCGCGCGAGCGACGCCACGGCGCACGGACCGCGCGTCGTCGTCCTCGGGAGCCGCTACTTCCTCGCGCAGGACAACTGGCGCCAGCCTCGCCCGCTCCACGGGGCGGCGTTCCTCGTCGACAGCGCGCTCTCGTGGCTCGCCGCACGGCCCGAGGTGGTCGACGTCCCAGATCGCGCCGAGGTCGCGGCGGGCATGCGCGTCTCGGAGGAGGGGCGCACCGAGGTGCAGCGCTACGTCCTCTACTTCATGCCGCTCGCCGCGCTGCTCCTCGGGGCCGCCGTCTGGGCGTGGCGGCGCTCGTCCGAGAACAAGCCGTACACGGCCAGTGTGACCGGGGGGACCAAGGAGCCTCCGGCGTGAACCGACGCACGACGGTGACGTCGATCGCCCTCGTGGTCCTCGCGGCGGCGACCGCGGCATATGCGTACTTCGTGGACAGCGGGAGGGTGTCCGATTCGGACCGCGAGGGGCGGCGCACGGACGTATTCCCCAGCTTCCGCGTGGCCGAGGTGACCCACGTCGAGCTCGCCTCCACCGGCCCGGCGCTCGTCCTCGAGCGGGACGTCGACGCCGGCGGCGCGTCGTGGACGATGACGTCCCCCCTCCGCGAGCGCGCCGACTCCGCCGCGGTCGACATGCTCCTCCGGGAGCTCGAGCTCGCGAGGCGCCTGCGCGAGGTGAGCGTGACGGACGGCACCGGGCTCGAAGCGGCGCGCGTACGCGGCAAGATCACGGTGGGCAAGCTGGAGTATCGCTTCGCCCTCGGCAACGACGCCCCGCAGCCCGAGGGGGCGGCGTACATGCGCGTCGACGGGGAAGGTACGTTCGTCGTCGGCCGCGCGCTGAAGGTCCAGCTCCTCCGCGGGGTGGACGCTTACCGCGACCGGACGCTGCTCGCCTACGGCGCCAGCGGCATCGCGCGCGTCGAGCTCCACGTCGCGTCGGGCGAGACCATCGCGTTGGAACGAGAGGGGGCCACCTTCCGCATCGCCGGCCGCGGGCTACGAGCATCTCGCGCGGGCGTGGAGCGGCTCATGACGGCGCTTGCCGGGGCCCGCGCAGAGAGCTTCCTCGATGGCCCGGGGGCTGACGCCCTGACGACCCCATCGGGCGCCATCATCGCGGTCACCCCGCGCGAAGCGGGCAAGGAGCGCGTGGAGCTTCGCGTCGGAGGGGAGTGTCCGGGCCACCCCGACGATGTGGTCGTCGTGCGAACGGCGCCGACGCGCGTGGCGGCGTGCACGGGGCACGCGCTGGCCGAGGCGCTGGCCGCGGCCGGCACGGACCTCGTCGACACGTCACCGTTCTTCGCCCACGCCGACGAGATGGAGGAGCTGCGCATCGAGCCCGTGGGGCGCGACGGTCCGCGGGTGGAGATCGTGAGGCGCGGCACGGGATGGAACGAGAGGGCGCCCGAGGAGCGCGACCTGACGTCCGACGAGACCGACTCGGCGAACGCGCTCGCGGTGGCGCTCGCGGGAGCCCGCGGGACCGACGTCCACCGCGCCGGGACCGACGAGCGCTTCGAGCCACGCGCCCGCGTGACCATCGCGCGGACGGGCGCCGGAACGCGCGAGGTCGTGGAGCTCGGCGCGGCCGCGACCGACGGCACTGCCCTCGTGCGACGCACGGACGACGGCGCGATCCTCCGTGTTCCCCGCGGCGTGGCCCGGAGGCTGGCGCCGCACCCGGTGGCGCTGCGCGGACGCGCGCTCTGGACCGCGCCGCTCTCTCCGGGCGCCGTCGTGGCGGTGGAGGACACGTGCGGCCCCACGCCTCAGCGCCTCGAGCTCCGCGACCACAGCTGGGTCCTTCGGGCTCCCGCCGGGCTGCCCGCGGACGGGGTCGCGGTGGCGGACCTCGTCGGAACCGTCTCGCACGCGAAGGCCGACGCCTGGCTGACCGAGGCCGACGACGGCGGCTTCGGCTTCGACGGACCCGGGTCGTGCGTGGTCACGATGACGACGCTCGAGGACGGACGGCGCGTCTCCATCGCGTTCGGCGCGGCGGGCGACGACGGCTACTACGCGCGAACGAGCGACGATCCCGCCGTGTTCGTCGCGTCGAGCGGGCTGCGTGACACGGTGGCCCACCCTGCCATCGATCGGGCGCGCTTTCGCCTGGACGCGGCCACCGGCTCGGCGGTGACCGTCGTCCACGACGGTGTCCGGCACCTCGTGTCGGCCGACGCAGGGGACGACAAGCTCGCCCTCGCTCTGGCCGGTCTCTACGCCCAGAGCGCGCTGCACGCCGGAGCGCCCTCCCCGGACGAAGGGCTGGGACACCCCACCCTCGACATCGTCGCCACCGGCCGCGTCGACGGTGGCGCGCTGCAGGAGACTCACCTCGCGATCGGCGCCGAGACGACGGTCGACGGCGCCCCCGCTTACTTCGCGCGGGCTGCCGGCCTCGACGCCACGTTCGCCGTCCCACGAGCGCGAGTCACCGCGATCCTCGACGCGCTCTGAGCCTCGGCGGACGCCACGGCTACGGAGCCGTCGCGAGGTCTCGCAGGACGCGGTCGTGGATGAGCGCGACCGGCGGCGCGCCGTGCGCGAGCAGGGCATCGTGGAACCGCTGGAGCGAGAAGCGCGGGCCGAGCGCCTTCTTCGCTTCCTCGCGCAGCGCGAGGATCTGCAGCTTTCCGAGGGTGTACGCGAAGTACCCCGGGTCGAACGTCCCGCGCAGGGCCTGCTCGTGGGCCTCGGACGCCGGCTGATGGCAGTCGTCGACGAAGCGCTTCTCCACCTGTTCGAGGGTCATGCCCCGGGTGTGGATGCCCACCGACGCCGCGAAGCGGCAGTTGCGGAGCAGCGCGCCGTTCAACATGTCGAGGCGGTTCGACGGGTCGTCCTTTCCGAAGCCCTCCTCGATCATCATCTGCTCGGTGTAGTGCGCCCAGCCCTCGGTGAAGGCGTAGTTGCCGAAGGCCTTCTGCACGCGCGTCGGCGCGCGCTCCGCCCACCGGCCCTGCACGAAGTGCCCCGGGTAGACCTCGTGGATGGTCGTCCCGAGCAGGACGCCCAGCGTGCCGAGGTACGCCTGTCGCTCCTTCGCCGGCCACGTCCGGTCCGGGAACGTCAGCTGGTAGAATGCGCTCCGGGTCGTTTCGAACGGGCCGCTCATCTCGATCGACGCCGCGTTCCACCGCTCGTAGGAGGGCGTCTCGCGCACGACCGGCGCGTCGGCCGTGGGCAGGGTCACGATGTGGCGCGACGCCACGAACTCGCGGGCGTCCGTCATCATCCGCGTCGCGGTGGCGAAGAGATCCGCCTCACGAACGAACGGGCCCTTCACGTGCGCGGCCAGCTCCTCGTAGGCCTTCTTGTTGGCCGCCAGGTCCTCCTCGTTCAGGCGATCGAACTCCGCGAGCGGTCGCGTCCAGCCCTCCTGCACGCGGAGCAGCTTCGTGTACCGCTCCAGGCCGAGGACGTGACTCTGGTCGCCTCGCGCAGCCTCCTTCTTCAGCCACGCCGCGAGCTCCACCGCCGCGCGCGCCAGCGCCTCGTTGGCCTTCGCGAAGCGCTTGCGCTGCGCCTCGTCGCCGACCTGGCCCATCACCTTGGCGACGTCGCCGCGCAGGTACGTGACGAACCCGGCGACGTTGTGCGCCGCGACCTCGGTCGCCGGCCTCGACAGCGGAGGCGTGAGGTTCTCGCGGATGTGCCCCACCTCGTCGAGCGCTGCCTCTTCCTGCTCGGTGAGGCGCTTCGCGCGCTCCTCGATGGGCTCGTAGGCTCGGTCGACGTAGACGCTGACGTCGAAGAGGTCGTCGTAGAACTGCGGGAGCTTGCGCGGCAGGTCCTCGTCCACCAGCGCGAAGAGATCCTCCGCCACCCAGCTCTCCAGCTCGGCGAGGTCGAGGGACTCGTCGTCGGACAGGCCGTCGCGCTCGACCTTTGCCAGCTCGGCCGAAGCCTCGCCCAGCCGCGCGACGCGGGCGGCGATGGCGGCCTTCGACACCGGCGCCACCTTTCCGTCGTACGCGTGGAGGCCGAGGCTCCTCGCCGTCGACGGGTTTGCCGCGAGGATCTCGTCGAGGACGCGATCCCGCACCGGTCCGAACGCGCTCGCGGCGCGAGCGTGACCGTGGGCGGGCGTCTCGACCGAGAGCGCGCGCGGCCCGGGCGGCACCGGGAGGACGAGCGACGGCGGCACCGACGGTGGGGCGCTCCCCCCGCACGCGATGCCCGAGAGGAGGCCGAGAAGAGCGACGGGTGCGAGCTTCGAGCGCCGGTGGCGAGGCGAAAGGCGAGACGGGAGCGTGTGCATGCAGGGAGCGCATTCGAGGGAGATTTCGACCCGCGGGTCAAGGCCCACCTTGCGCAGTGCTTCCGTACGAGCTACTTAGCGCGCGTCACGAGTCACACCAGCGAGGCTGGTCGATGGAGCGTGATGATGCGGCCGGCTCCGACGGAGTCGGCCCCTCACGCCCGAATCGACCCCGCGGTATCGACGGTGGCGCCATGAACCCCCGCTCGGCTTCGAGCGCGTCCGCGAGAGAGCCCCACATTCCTTTGAGTTCGTCCCACAAGCGCCGGTCCTGGCGCCCACGACACGTCTCTTCCGCGCGCACGGAGGTGCCTCCGCCCCGCGCCCCCCACGCTTCCCCTGTCCTCGTGACGCCGACCCCGCTCGCCGAGCTCGGCGACACCGCGGGGTCACCGTTCGCGGCGCTCGGCCTCGTGCCCGCGCTGCTTCGCGCGGTGATCGACGAGGGGTACGACCAGCCGACCCCGATCCAGGCCCAGGTCATCCAGCACGTGCTGGCCGGCCGCGACGTGCAGGGCTGCGCGCAGACCGGCACCGGCAAGACCGCCGCGTTCGTGCTGCCGATCCTGCAGCGCCTCGCCGCCCAGGGCCCTTCGGGGGGACGCCTGCGGACTCTCATCGTCGCGCCCACCCGCGAGCTCGCGGCGCAGATCGCCGAGCGCGTCTCGGTGTACGGGAAGCACCTGGCCCTTCGCCACGCGGTCGTCTACGGCGGCGTCGGCCAGCGCGGGCAGGAGATCGCCATGCGCGCGTCGCCCGACATCCTCGTCGCGACGCCGGGGCGTCTGCTCGACCTCATCGACCAGGGCTTCATCCGGCTCGACTCGGTGACCCACTTCGTCCTCGACGAGGCGGACCGCATGCTCGACATGGGGTTCATCCACGACGTGCGACGCATCTCGGCCATGCTCCCGCGCGAGCGGCAGACCCTCTTCTTCTCGGCCACGATGGCGCCGCCCATCGAAGCCCTGGCCGCGCGCATGCTGGTGGATCCCGTGCGCGTGTCGATCACGCCGACGGTCACCACCGCCGAGACGGTCGAGCAGTCCGTCGTCTTCGTCGATCGAAATGAAAAGGGCGCGCTGCTCGAGCGCGTACTGCGCGACGGCGCGACCGAACGGACCCTCGTCTTCACCCGGACCAAGCACGGCGCGAATCGTCTGTCCGAGAGACTCGACCGGGCCGGCTTCCGCTCGGCGGCCATCCACGGCAACAAGACGCAAGCCGCCCGCGAGCGGGCGCTCGAGTCGTTCCGCCGGGGAACGACGGACGTGCTCGTGGCCACCGACGTGGCGGCTCGCGGCATCGACGTCGACGGCATCTCCCTGGTCGTCAACTTCGACCTCCCCAACGTCGCCGAGAGCTACGTGCACCGCATCGGGCGCACGGGCCGCGCCGGGGCGACGGGGCGGGCCATCTCGTTCTGCGCCAACGAAGAGCGCGCGCTCCTGCGCGACGTCGAGAAGCTCATTCGCCGGCGCCTGCCGGCGTCGGGGGATCGGCCGTAGCGGAGCCAACGCATCCACCCCGTGCACCGCCGCCCGAGCGGGCGTAGACTCCCCCTTGCGTCGAAAGGGGGGGCCCGATGACGGCGGCAGCGACGATCACGCGGCATCACCAGGCATTGCTCGAGGTGCTTCAGCCGACGCGCGTCGTGCGCCAGGACGAGCGGCTGCTCGCCGTGCTCGACGCGGCGATGGCCCAGCTCGCGGTCGAGAGCGTGGCGCTCCGAGCTCTCGCGGAGTGCATCGAGGTGGACACCCGCGAGCACATCGACGCGCACGGACGCGCGCGCCTGGCGCTCTTCCGGATGGCCACCTCCCCTTCGGAGGCGTCGACGATCGAGCACGCGCTCGAGGAGCTCCGGACGGCCTTCGTGGAGCGCCCGCGCTCGCTGGCCGGCACCCTCGTCGAGCACCTCGACGCCCAGGCTCTGGCCCGCCTCGGCGAGGAGATGGAGTCGCTGCGCTAGCCGACTCGCGAGCGAGGCGGTGTGGCTGTGCTAGCCAGCACGGCCACCCAGGCTCCACCGCCGAGATGCCCTCCGACCACCACGGATTCGTCCCGTCTTCGGACGAGGACCTGCTGCGACGCCGCGTGAAGGCCGAGCTCCGCAAGCGCATGCGCGGGCTGCGAAAGGCCCTCCCGGTGTCGGCGTGCGCCGAGCGCTCGGGGCGGATCATCGCGCAGCTGACGGCCCTGGAGGCGATCGCCCGCGCCCGCACCGTGGCGCTCTTCTGGCCCATCGAAGAGCGGCACGAGGTGGACCTGCGCGCCTTCGACGCGCGCCTTCGGGCCCGTGGCGTACGGGTGGCCTACCCCGGCCTCGATCCGGAGACGCAGCTCATGACGTTTCGCTTCGTCGCCGACCCGGACACCATGCAGATCCTCGGCTTCGGGTTCCGCGAGCCTTCGCTCACGGACCCGGAGGCCGCCGCCGACGAGCTCGAGGCCATCGTGGTCCCGGCCCTGGCGGCGGACCCGCGCGGGCACCGCAT
This sequence comes from Polyangiaceae bacterium, assembly GCA_050012715.1. Classification (GTDB taxonomy): domain Bacteria; phylum Myxococcota_A; class Polyangia; order Polyangiales; family Polyangiaceae; genus Palsa-1150. The sequence goes on along the minus strand of JBEKGQ010000087.1, from coordinate 2,960 downwards.
CGGCTACGGCGCGGCCTACTACGATCGAACGCTCCCTCGCTTCGCGCCTCCTGCGGCGACGGTCGCGGTGGTCTTCGACTTCCAGCTCCTGGCCGAGGTGCCGGCGACGGAGGGCGACGTGACCGTCGGCTGGGTCGTCACCGACGCGCGGGTGCTCCGCGCCGAGCCCTGACACCAGCGTCCGCCGCCGCCGCTCCGCTCAGTTCCCGTTGCGCCGCTGGGACTGGCACTTCGCGCACACCCCGTAGAGCTCGTGCTTGTGTGACCGCAACGCGAAGCCGTAGTGCTTCGCCACGCGCTCCTGGAGCTCCTCGATGCGCGGCTCCTCGAACTCGACGATGTCGCCGCACTCCACGCAGATGAGGTGGTCGTGGTGGGTTGCTTCGTCGGCCAGCTCGTAACGGGTGAGGCCGTCGCCGAAGCGTCGTTCGTTGGCGACGCCGCACTCGGTGAGGAGCTTCAGCGTCCGGTACACCGTGGCGTACCCCACCCGGGGATCCTTCGCGCGGACCTGGGCGAGCAGCTCCTCGATGCTCACGTGGTTGTCGGCGTGGAAGAACGTGTCGACGATGAGGCGACGCTGGTCGGTCGACCGCAGGCCCTTCTTGTCCATGTAGGCCTGCAGGACCACCCGAAAGTGGTCGAGCTCTGCCGCCTGCCGCTCCGTCTGCCTTCCCACGGGCACTTTTCCCCTCCGATGCGGGATTGTGGCCGATCGTCGCGCGATTCGCACGCCTCTTCCGGGAGCGGCGCGACTGTCGCTCCGGAGAGCGTCACCGCGCGGATGCCCGCTGATTTCGCGTCCCGATTGAGGTACGACGGTGGCCCATCTCCCTGGAGTCCCATGCTTCGAGGCACCTCTCGCACCAGGCCGTCCGCGCCCCCCGGCCGCAACGACAGCGTCCGCGACGTCATGGACGCTCTCCGCCGGGTCGTACGCGACCTTCGTCTCAGCGCTCGGGACGCGGAGCGAAGCGCGGGAATCAGCGGCGCGCAGCTCTTCGTCCTGCAATCCCTGGCCGACGAGTCGGCGTCGTCACTCAACGAGCTGGCGGACCGAACGCTGACCGATCAGAGCTCCGTATCGGTGGTGGTCAAGCGCCTCGCGGACCGCAAGCTCGTCGCGCGCAAGGCGTCGCGCGTCGACGCCCGCCGCATCGAGCTCAGCCTGACCGCGGGCGGCAAGCGCCTGCTCGCCCGGTGCCCGGAGCCCACGCAAGCGCGCCTCGTGCGGTCGCTCCGGCGGTTGTCCGCCGCCGAGCTCTCGAGCCTCATGAAGGGTCTCGCCGCGCTCCTCCGCGAGATGGGGATCGAGAACGCCGCGCCCGGAATGTTCTTCGACGAAGAGGCGAGCGTCACGCGAACGCGTGCGAGGCCCGCCCGTCGCCCACCGTGACGGCATCGATCGCGTCCTGATCGCTTCGATCACGCCCGGATCACCCCCGATCGCGCCCGGATCGGCCCCGATCGCGCCCGGATCGCCCCCGATCGCGCCCGGATCGCCCCCGATCGTGTCCTGATCGGCCCCGATCTCGCCCTGATCGGCCCCGATCTCGCCCTGATCGCTCCCGATCTCGCCCTGATCGGCCCCGATCTCGCCCTGATCGCTCCCGATCTCGCCGTCATCCGCCTGCGAGCCGAGCTAGAAGGTGCAGACCGGACACACGGCGCCGGGCTCTCCGCCGTCGAGCACGATGTACGTGCACGAATTCGCCGGCGGTCCGCACGTGGCCTGGCACGCCGAGGCGGGGAGAGCCCCTCCCTCGCCGGCCGTCGCATCGGGGTCCGCCAGCGGCCGTGACTCGCTGGCGTCGAAGTCGCACGTCCAGTCCTCGACGGGCACACCGGGCGCGCAGGCGGTGAGCCCGACAACGGCAACGCCCACCACCCGCGACGCGAAGCCCGGTCTCATACGCTAAGCTCTAGAGCATGAAAGCCGGCTACTGGAACATCGCATTCGGCCTCGGCGCCGTCGCCGCCGGCGCGAGCGGACGGTTCGCGCTCCTCGGGACCGGCAGCCCGATGTGGCTGATGATCGCTGGAGGAGCGCTGGCCGTCTTCGGCGGGTACCAGCTCTGGCGCGACCGCGAGAAGAAGTGAGTCTACCGGTCGGTATTCTCGCCGGATGGGCCGGGGTGGGAGCTCCAGCCCGCGCAGTCCGCGTGGCGGTGGTGGTGGACCGCGTGCGCGAGGGTCGAGCCGTAGCCCACGACGGTGCCGAGCGCGAGGAGCGCGATGGTGATCTTGCGTCGCATGGTCTCTGGTCCTTTCTCTCTCGGTCGTCTCAAACCCAGACGCGCCCGCCGAAACGACTGCTCCGCGCGAGGAGATCGGCGACCTGCTTGCGCTGACGCTCGTCGAGCGCCTCGCTCACCTTCTTCAGCGACTCGACGAACGCCACCCGCAGCTGCGCGAGCAGTCGGTCGTGCCGCGCGAACGTCTCCTCGAGCGCAGCGTCGTCGACCAGCCCACCGGCGATCACGCGCGCGAGATCGGCGCGCGTCTGCGACGCCTCTTCGCGGACGAGGTCGCGGTTGTCGCGGAGCTCGTCGATCGCCGCCACGATGGCCTTCTCCTGTCCCGGCGTCGTCTCGAGTCTTTCGAAGGCCGAGCGGAGGAACCACCGGCGCGGACCTCCCCCGCCCATGCTCCCGTAGCGGCCGTAGCCGTGGTGGCCCCAGCGTCCGTGCCAGCCGCGCCCGCGGCGGAGGACCTTCACGAGGCCGATGAGACAGACCGTACCGATGATGAACCCGATCATTCGCGTGCCTCCATTCGCGTAGATGGATGCGCACGAAGCGCGAACGGGCGCGCCCGGCCGAGGTGAAGAATCGTAAAGGACTGGCTCGACTACCGCTGGCTGGGCTCGACCGTCAGCGCAACCGGAGCCGCATCTCCAGCGCATCCGCATGCCCGCCGAAGGCCGCCGGCAGATAGAAGCCGCGGATCGTGCCCGCCAC
>JBEKGQ010000086.1:0-14180 GCA_050012715.1 Polyangiaceae bacterium | reverse complement strand
TGGCTGGTCGTCTCGTGCGCGTGCGCGCTCGCGGCGCTGGCGCTCATGACCTGGCAGGTCTTCGACCCGACGGTCTGGCCCGTGATGGTCGCGATGACGCTCGGGCAAGTGCTCGGTACGGTCTCGTTCGCCGCCTTCGGGTACGTGGTCTTCGCCGACTACCGGGCTCGACGCCGGGATCGGGCGTGATGCCAACGATCGTTGGCAAACCGCCATCGCCGGACGCCGGCCCCATCGCGGGCATCGGTGTCCCGACGGTCGCCGCGGCGGCACGCATTCCGCAGGGTACGGCACCCCATGTCGATCCGGCTCGCGTCGTATGTGGTCGTCGCCGTGCTCCTCGTCGCCAGCGGTTGGGCGCTTCACAGCGTGTGGCGTGGGCCCGACGCCGCTCCCATCGAGCTGGCGGCGGCCGCCCCGGCGCTCGCCGGAGGTCGTGACGTACTGCCGTCCGACGACCGCGAGACGCTTCCACCGAATCACCCCGCCATCGGAGGCGCGACCGCGCCCCAGGGGTCCATGCCCGTCGCCTCCGCCGATCCTCCGGCGCTTGCCTGGACGATGCCCACGGGTTGGCAGGAGGCACCGAGCCCGAACGCGATGCGTCTGGTGACCTACCGCGCTCCGGATGGAGTCGAGATCAGCGTTTCGCGCGCGGGCGGCGGGACGGATGCGAACATCGAGCGCTGGGTGGGGCAGTTCGACGACGTAGGGCACGAGGTGCACGCGGAGAAGACCGTCCATGGGCTGCACGTCGTCACCGTCGACGTCGCCGGGACGTTCATGGGCGGCGCGATGACGCCGGGAGCCGCCGCAGAGTCCCACCCCGCCTGGGCGATGGTGGGGGCCGTGGTCGAGAGCCGCAGCCCTCCCTACTTCATCAAGATGACGGGGCCCGTCGCCGCCGTTCGCGCCGCGCGAGCGGCGTTCGATCGTCTGGTCGACGGCATCACGCCGATCTAGGTGTGCGATGGCGCCGGGGGGCATGTTGCGTGCAGACGCGCTGCTCATGTACTCCCGATCGGTATCCGTCGCGTTCGCTGTGCTCGTCGCCGGTTGCACGGGACCCACCGGGCCGCAGGGAGAGCAAGGCGAAGCGGGGCCGGCGTCCACCGGCGTCCCCGGAGCGATGGGCCCCACCGGAGCGATGGGCCCACCGGGCGCTTCGGGTACGGGCAGCGACGGTGGCGCCTACATCCCCGTGGGATGCCTGTCACCGTGCCACGGGTTCAACGGCGTCGTCTCGCAGTTCCAGTCGAGCGTCCACTACACCGAGTACCTGGCCAACGTCGTGTCCGCGACGCCCGAAACCGAGTGGACGACGCCGGGCGCGGCGTGCGGGAACTGCCACGCCATCGACGGACTCCAGCAGCGAGTCGCCGGGACCGTCGGTACGACGGGCGACGCTCAGGTGCTCAACGTCGCGAGCGGCGAGCTCCTCTACGCCGCTCCGGAGGGGGGCGCCCAGACCGCCGCGACCTACACGGGAAGCGCGCTGGTCGCGGAGGTCTACTGCACGACCTGCCATGCCGTGACCAACGCCAACGATCCGCACAAGACGGGCATCCCGTGGACCCCCGGCTCCTTCCCGCTCATGGTCGACAACGACGGCGGCGGGAGCGTCTTCATCGAGAAGAGCCCCACCGCCACCGCCGTGACGGGCACGAACGCGGGCAACTTCGGCCCCGGCAACGGGTGCATGTGGTGTCACCGCTCGCGCGTCGACGTCACCAGCTACATCACGGCGAGCAACGCCATCACGACCGTGCGCTGGGGACCGCACGAGGGCCCGCAGGCGGACCTCTTCACGGGCATCGGCGGCTACCAGTTCGCCGGCCAGACGTACGGCCAGGCGACCCACGAGCAGAAACTCTCGTGCGTCGACTGTCACATGGTCCCGGTGGCCGACAACGTCGACGTTCCCGATCACTCGTTCGCACCGAATCTCTCCGCGTGCCTGTCGTGCCACGCGGGCAACACGAGCTTCAACGTGAACGGGTTCCAGGGCGACGTTCAGAGCGCGCTCACCGCGATCGAGACCTGGTTCTCGGGTCAGGGCTTCCTGACCCGCGCCGACGCGGCGCCGTACACGCTGCTCACGCCGGCGCAGCTCGGCGACGGCAACTGGGCCGAGGACGAGCCCGTGCCCGGTGCGACCATCGCCGGCGCGCTGCTCACCCAGGACCAGGCCGGCGTGCTCTACAACTACATCGTCGTCGCGCGCGGTGGGGACTACGGCGTGCACAACCCGAGGTACATCGGGCAGCTCCTCTACGACTCGTATCAGGTGCTCGTGCCGAAGGGCTCCCTCCCCGGATTCCCGCAGCGACCCCAGTGAGGCGAGCGTGAATCGCGCGCCGCTCCTCTGCGCCGTCGCGTGCGTGCTGACGGCGGCCTGCTCGGAGGAGCGCGCGAGTAGCCCCGAGCCACCCGTCTACGACGTGGACATCGCTCCCATCCTGCAAGCCCACTGCGTGTCCTGCCACGGCGACACGAATCCCGCCGCCGGCTGGAGCGCGACTTCATTTCTGGGCGTCATCGCGTGCGTGCCGTCGAACGTGCCGGCAACGCTGCCGCCCGACGACCAGGCGCCGATTCTCGCCGCGTTGCAGACCGCTCCCCACCCGGGCCTGCTGAGCGGCGCCGAGCAGGCCACGCTGGCGTCCTTCATCGCCGGGGGAGCTCCCGCGTATGCGCCTGGCGTGCACGACCCGAGCATCATCGATCCGCGCGCACCCGGCTTTCACGGCACGCTCCTCCGCGCGTCGCGCTGGTCGCAGATGCTCGACCCCACCGACCCGAACGCGTGCGGCGAATGCCACGACGGCGCACCGACGCGACCAGCCGGGGTCACGCAGGGTGATCCGTCCGCACCGTCGTGCACGAGCTGCCACGACCAGCCCGGGGGCGCGCTCGCGTGCCCGACCTGCCACGGATCGGGGACGAATGCCTACCCGCCGCGCGATCCGTGCTTCTTCCCGGGAGACGTGGGCGGCGTCCACGCCGCGCACGTGCAGCCTTCGGAGGAGAAGTCCGGCGGAGTGCCGTGCTCGACGTGCCACCCCACGCCGGGCAATCCCGTCATCGGAGGGCTGCACGGCGATGGCATCGTCGAGGTGACGTTCGATCCGACCCTCGTGCCCGGGCAGCCGTCGTACGACAGCGCCAGCGGCGCGTGCGCCGTCTACTGCCACGCGCAGGGCGGCACGAAGCCGAGCGTCACCTGGACGGAGGCCGCATCTCCGGTCAGCTGCCAGGATTGCCACCTGTCGCCGCCGGCCAACCACTACACGGGTGCCTGCACCGGGTGCCACGCGGAAGCCAATGCGAGCGGCACCGCGCTGACCGGGGGACCGCTGCACCTGAATGGCAAGGTGGACCTCGGAGACGGCAGCGGCTCGTGCGGAGCCTGCCACGGCGTGGGCGCGAGCCCCTGGCCGACCACCGCCGCGCACCCAGCCCACCAGAACCCCACGCTCACCGTGCCTCTAGCGTGCTCGAACTGCCACGTGGTGCCCACGACCATCCTCGATCCGGTGCATCTCGACGGCACAGTGCACGTGATCTTCTCCGGGCTGGCCACCGCCAGGGCTGCAACTCCGGTCTGGAGCGGCACGCAATGCACCAACGTGGCCTGCCACGGAGCGAACCTCGCAGACCCCGCGGCCGTCCCGGCCTGGAACGACACCTCGGGGGCCCAGGCCAAGTGCGGCGCGTGCCACGGCATTCCTCCTTCGGAGCACACGACGTCCACCGACTGCAGTCGATCCGACTGCCACGGCACCGAGATCACGATGCAAGCGAATGGGTCGCCGCTCATCTCGCCGAGTGGCAAGGCCCTCCACATCGACGGAATCATCGAGTCGAACCGCTGAGGGGCCGGTCGCGGGCCCATGGGCTGCCAGCTGCTTGCGGGTGAGCGTCACCTCGCCGGGCCGACCCGAGCGCGCGGCGCATCGGCGAACCGCAGCGAGACCGTCACCGAGGTTCCTCGAACCTCCTCGGTGAGGGCCTCGGCGAGGCCGAGGAGCTCCTGGAGAAGCGGCGGGGAAGCCTGGCCGCTGGCGGTCAGCAAGAGACGGCCGGAGCTCGTGCTGGCCACCGCGCCCAAGAGCGCGCGTGCGAGCTGCGCGCGGCCGACGGAAGCCACGCTCCCCGTGGCGGCGTTGCACGCCAGGACCGCCACACGAATGACCTGTTTGCTGCGCCGCAAGATGCCCAGCTCATTTTGCGTACGTTGGAGAAGGTCGTCGCAGCCGTGCCCGAAGGCCACGAGGCTCGTCGTGTCCCCCACCTGCCCGGGCCAATCGCTGCCCGGCTCCATCACGATCATCGCCGTCGTGGTCATCTCGCCTCGCGCCCTCGCTCGCGCGCGCGTGAGAGGCAAGCCGTGCGCCATTGCGAAACACCGCGAATTGCCCTTCCCTCGGCTCGATCCCTGTCGGCACCCTGCCAAACGAGAGGCAAGCTGCCATCGCACGCGCGCTGCGGGTTACTGGGAAAGCGCCCGCATCCGGTGCAACCACGCGCCGTTGGTCAGGGGCCACTCGGACTGGCGATGCGCGCACGAGACGAACGCGTTGCCGGTCTGCCGCCGGCACCCAGCCCCGGCGCCGCACACGTAGCACGGGTACCGCGGCGAGACATCCTCCCAGTCGGCGTCGCCTTGCGCGTCGTGGTCCCGGAGCCCGACGCGCAGGGAGGAGAGAGGATGGGCCGTCATCACGGAAGCACTTGGTGCAGCACGCGTGCCGCGCCGCCCGGCTGGACCGTGCTCCTTGCTCTGCATTCTGCGAGACGTCGAGCGCCACGCCGTCGTCGGTCTGGACCTTCGCGTCACGCGGCGGCGAAACAAGAGGTCCTCGGCGCTCGCGCTGGCCGGGCGGAGCGCGGCCGAGACCTTGCACCGCGGCGTATGTGCGGACAGTCCCCCACCCGGGCAACCCCCGATGACAACCACCAACGTGTCTCGCAATCTCGTGAACCCGGGCGCACCCGCCATCGCGCGGCGCACGAAGGCCACCGGCGGTCCGGCCCCACGCCAGCGCGTCCTCGTCGTCGAGGACGAGCCCGACGCGCGGCGCGCCTATTCGGAGTGCTTGACCGACCTCGGCTACCTCGCGATCAGCGAGGCCTCCGGCGAGCTCGGGATAGAGGTCGCGCTTCGCGCGCCGCCCGACGCCATCCTGATGGACCTCGAGATGCCCGGGATCGGAGGCATCGAGGCCACGCTTCGCCTCAAGGCCGAGGCGCGCACCCGCGATTGCCCGATCATCGTGGTGTCCGGACACGGCGCGACGATGTTCGCCCAGGCGCAGAAGGCCGGCTGCGACGCGTACTTCTGCAAGCCCTTCGATGCGTCCACCCTCGACGCGGTGCTGCGCGTCCTGACGGTCGTTCGCCCGATTCGCTCGGCGTCCGCGATCATCGTCAAGCAATGCGCCTGCGGGCGCGAATACGACCGCCGCGAATGGCTGGCGCTGAGTCTCTGTGGGCGGCTCCACGTGCCGGGCGGCACCGATCTCGAGCTTCGCAATTGCGTCTGCGGCTCGTCCATCGCGGTGCAGAGCGAGGACCCTGGGGGCGACGTCCCGGCGTAGCCGTCACGCCGTCGACGGCAGCGACATCGTGAAGACGCATCCGCTGCCGGGCACGTCACGAACCTCGAGCCGTCCGCCGCAGGCTTCGACGCTCCGGCGGGCGATGTCCAGCCCGAGGCCGAGGCCGCTGCGATCGTCACCCCGCTGTTCGAACGGCAGGAAGAGCTCGTCCGCCTTTCCCGGCGGCAGCCCCCCGCACTCGTCCTCGATCTCGAACTGGACCGACTCGGCGGTCGTCGACGTCCGGAGCGACACGTGCCCGTTCGCGCGGGTGAACTTGAACGCGTTGTGAAGCAGGTTGGCGAGGGCCGCGGTGATGAGCTGGCGGTCGATCCGCACGTGGAGCCCCGGCTCGCCGGGATCGCACGTCAACGCCATCTCGCGCGAGTTGGCTTCGATCGATCCGTCGGCCCCGATCTGCTCGACGAGCTCCGAGACGAGCACGCGTTCGAGGCGACTGGCCCCCGACGCCAGCCGGACCTCGGCGAACGAGTGGTCGAGCAGCGTCCGCATCGTCTGCAGGCTCCGCTTCAGGATGGCCCCCGTGCTCCCACCGATCGCGATTTGCCCCTTCTCGAGGAGGGAGAACGCCATCATCGCCGTGGAGAGGCTGCCACGGACTTCGTGGACCACGGTCCCCAGCCGATACACGCCGGCTTCCTCGATCGATTGCTCGCGCTGCGTGGTGTACGCCGTGACGGCCTCGGCGATGGCGTCGTCGAGACAGCGGTTCAGCGTGTGGAATTCACCGATGGTGATCGGCGCATCCTTCTCCCCGGCGAGCTCGGTCACGGCTTGACAGATGTCCCCGTACCCGTGGACGACCTGCGCCACCGTGAACCCGGTCCGCAGGAGCGCGCGGCCGTGAATGTAGGCGCTCGAGGCGATCTCGTCGCTCTTGCTCAGCGAAAGGCGCAGCGTGTCGGCGAGCTGATCGATGAAGAGAGGAACCCCGCACTCGAGCTCGGTCTCCGTGGCGCGCGGCGCCGACCGGGAGGCGACCTTCTCGCGCGTCCGGGCGATGAGCTCGGCGCGGTGGATGGAAAGAAACTCGGAAAGCATGGCCGCATCTCCTCGTCCGCCGATGCGCCGCGACGGGCCTTGCCCGACGCTTTGGCGTCGCACGCTCCGCGCCCTCGCCGAGCACGGGATGTGCCACGACGTCGACGCTATCAACACCGCGATCCCTGCATGCCAGGAGGTCCCGGTTCACGCGACCCGCATGGCATCCTGCCAAGTCGAAGCGGCTGGGGTCGGCGCTCGGGTGGTCCCCTCCGCGCACGAGAACTGCAACCGCCAGACCCTGGAGGTCGTTGCCGTGCAGATGCCCCTTCAGATCACCCTTCGACACCTGGCGCACTCGGACGCGCTCGCCGCCCATATCCAGCGACGCGTCGACAAGCTCGAGCATCTCTTCGACCGAATGATCTCCTGCCACGTCGTGGTGGAGCTGTCGGGGCACCATCATCACCACGGGGACCAGTACCGCGTGTCCATCAACGTAGGCCTCCCGGGGCGCGCGCTCGTCGTCGGCCATCCCCCGTCCGACGAGCGCAACCTGACGAGCGCCCACGCGGCGGCCGACCTGGCCTTCGACGAGGCCGCGCGCCAGCTCGAGGACTGGATCCGCCGGCGGGGCGCTCGCCATGCCGCGGCATGACGGCCCCTGCCCGGGCCGCCCGTCGAGAGGATCACTTGGTGGTCTTTGGAGCGAAGCGCGTGCCGATTCTCGCCGTGATCTTTGCCCACGTCGCGGCGCTGACCGCCCGCCGTGGGAGCACTCTCCCCATCGTCTGCTGCATCACCCCGTGGACGCGACGCACGCCGTTGTCGGGCGCCTCCAGATCGACGTACTCGTCCCCATCGGCCAGCGGCGCACCGCCCTCCGCCGTGCTCACCCGGGCGACCTCGTCGTCGGAGAGCAGCTCCATGATCCGGCCGCGAGTTTCGTGTGCGCTCTTGATGGCGTCGCTCATGAGAGACCTCTCCGGGCCACGCGTGGGTGGGCCCGCCTGGCTTCGACGTGAGCACGATTCATTCCACGGACGGCCGCGGCCGCCTCAAGGCGGCCCCTCCGCCGCACGAAGTGCACTTCGCAAAGACCGTGGCATCGCGCCACCCGCGGGGAGGGCCACCGAGCACGGGCCGCGGGCGTCGATCCGCAAAAGAAGCGTCGATCTCGGCAAGCGCGAGCGGCTCGACGTCGACTCGGCCAGGCGGGCGCGACTGGCTGGATCCTTGCTCGAAGGCGGAGCGCGTGACCGTCGTGGCCACGACAACCTTCCACTGGAGAACGACCTCGATGACCAAAGCCACCGCCGCCGCCGAGCCCGTCCTCCCTGCCGCCCCTTCCTCGGCGCGGCTCCCGCAGCCCCATGCGCGCGGTAGGCAGCGCGTTCTCGTGGTCGACGACAACCACGATGCGCGGGTGGTGCTGTCCGCGATCGTCGAGCACGCCGGCCACGCGGTCGTCGTCGCGCGCGATGGAGCCGAGGCCCTCGCGGTGGTCGCCGGATTCCACCCCTCGGTCGCCATCATCGACATCGGCCTGCCCGACATGAACGGGTACGAGCTCGCGACCCACATCCGGGCGGGTCATGGCGACGACACGCCCTACCTCGTGGCGCTCTCGGGCTACGGCCAAGCGTCGGACCGAGATCGGAGCAGCGCGGCCGGCTTCGACGTTCACCTCGTCAAGCCGGTCGACCTGGACCAGTTCCTGCGCGTCATCGAGGAGCCGCGCGTTTCCGGAGAATTTCGCACCGACCGACGATCGGTCCTCTGACGACGCCCCGCGGGAACGCCCCCTGCTCGCCGCGCGTCAGGCGCCCCGCTCGCCTCGCTTGCCTCGCCTCGCCGCTCTCCCGGGTAGGACGGGCGCCGACGGCGGGTGCGCGGCGAGCGCGTCGGGGCGGTAGGCGTAGCTCGCCTTGACGCGCGAGAGCGAGCGCAGCGCCCGTCCCATGCGAAGCAGCGCGTCGAGCACCTCCGCGGTGGGCATCGCGCGGGCGTGGGCCGCCGCGAGCACCGGCGCGATGGCGGCGGTGGCGTCGCGCGGATGGAACACCGCCCCCGGCAGGAGGGCGACCACGTACGGGTCGTCGGTCCCGACGACGCGCGCGTCGAGGAGCTGCCCGGCCGACGCGTCGAGCTCCGCCCGCGAGGCCTCGTCCATGCTCGTCACGAGCAGCTCCGCCCCGCTCCACGCGTCGACGAGGAGCGCGCCTTCGGCCCGGAAGAGCCCCCGGTGGGCCCGCTCGAGCGGCCCGAGCCACAGCTGCTCGTCCTCCGGGAGCTGCTCGCGCACCTCGCGTCCGAAGCGCCCCGCGGTCAGGGCGTCGCACCAGAAGGCGCGGCTCCGCTCCTCGAACCAGGGATCCTCCGGCATGAACGCCCCCGTCCGCGCCTCGAAGTCGGCCCGCATCCCGGCGACGCGCGACGCGAACGCCGTCCCTCCTCCGAGCTCCACGACGTGCGCGGCGGTTTCGAGCACTCCCATGCGCCTGGGCCGCTGGTGTACTCTCTCGCCTCGTGGAGCGCATGGAGAACCGCGTCTTCTTCCCCCAGGCCGCCCTCGACGAGTGGATCGTCGACGGCACCGTCGAGCTCAGCGCGGGCGTCCTGACGATCCTCTCCGAGGGCCGTCGCTACGAGCTCGTCGAGGCGGTGCACGTGGTCCGCGAGGTGAGCGGCGCCGGGGACCGGCATGACCTCCTCGGCCGCGTGAAGACGCTCCCCGTCCTCGAGAAGCTCGGCGCCGAGCTCGTGGAGACGTCGATGCTCCTCGGGGACGCCGCCTACGACGTGCAGCCGGGGTGGATCGGCAAGCCGATCGAGCCCTTCGCCGAGTATCTCTCGTCGGAGGCGCGCATCAAGGCCCGCGGCGGCAAGGGCGGCCCGGCCCCGGCGTCCGACGAAGAAGTGCTGCGGAGCTCCCTCAAGCCCACCTGAACCTCGTCAGGAGGTGGCGAAGAATCGCCGGACGTAGCACGATCGTCGGAGCGTGACGCTCCAGCTCCTCGCCGACCTCCTCTTCGGGGCGACCGCGACGGTCTACCTCCTCGCCTCGGTGCTCTTCACCGCGTTCCTCCTCGGGCGCGGCGACGGGGCCCTGCGCTGGGCGCCCCGCCTCGTCGCGCTGGGGGTGCCCCTCCACGCCGCGCAGATCTGCCTCTGGTCGCTCGTGCTCCACGTCTGCCCGGTGCGAGGCATCCACTTTGCTCTCAGCGTGGCCTCGATGCTCGTGTGCCTCGTGTACGTGCTCGCCCGCACGCGGCTTCGCATCGACGTCGTCGGCGCCTTCGTGGCCCCGCAGGCGCTCGCGTTCCTCCTCGCCTCGCGCTTCGTCGGCGGTCCGATCGACGCCGAGCCCCAGTTCCGCAGCGCGCTCCTGCCGTTCCACGTCGTCGCCAACCTGCTCGGCATCGCGCTCTTCACCCTCGCCTTCGCGGCGGCGGTCGCCTACCTCCTCCAGGAGCGCCGCCTGAAGAGCAAGAACCTCGAGGGCATGGAGCGCCTCCCGCCCATCGACGCCCTCGATCGCGCCGAGCATCGCTTCCTCGTCGCCGGCTTCCCGCTCCTCACCATCGGCGTCCTCACCGGCAGCATGTGGGCGCGCGAGGTCGAGGCGGGGGGAGCGGCCGAGATCGCCCGCGCGGCGCTGTCGTACGCGTCGTGGGCGCTCATCGGGGGCGTGCTGCTCCTCCGCGCCGCGGCGGGCTGGCGCGGGCGGCGGGCCGCATACGGCACGATCCTCGGCTTCGGGCTGACGGTGCTGGTGATGCTGCTCTACCTGGCGAGGAGCGTCATGGGCGGAGCGCCCCCGGCATGATCGTCGTCGTCGGCCTCTCGCACCGCACCGCGCCGGTCGAGGTGCGCGAGCGGCTCTCGGCGGGGGCGGACGCGTTGCCGGTCGTGCTGAGCCGCCTCGCCGGGCGTCCGGAGCTCCACGAGGTGATGTTCCTCTCCACGTGCAACCGCGTCGAGGTGACGGCGCTGCTGCCCGACGACGGCGTGAAGGCGGGCCTCGACGCGATCCGCGAGGAGCTGGCCCGGCACGGCGGCGTGACGGAGGACGCGGAGCTCGCGCCGTACCTCTACGACAAGCGCGGCGACGAGGCAGTGGGGCACGTCTTCCGGGTGGCGGCGAGCCTCGACTCGATGGTCCTCGGCGAGCCGCAGATCCTCGGGCAGGTGAAGGACGCCTACGACGCGGCGATGGCCGCCGGGGTGCTCAAGGGCATGCTCGGGCGCTGCATGAGCCGCGCGTTCGCGGTGGCCAAGCGCGTGCGCACCGAGACGGCGATCGGCGCGGGGTCGGTGAGCATCGCGAGCGTGGCGGTGGATCTCGCGCGCCGCATCTTCGGCGACCTCGGCGACCACGGCGTGCTGCTCCTCGGCGCGGGCGAGATGGCGGAGGCCGCCGCGCGCAGCCTGAGCAAGGGCGCGCGCGCGGTCCGCATCTGCAACCGGAGCTTCGAGCGCGCGGCGGCGCTGGCGGGCACGATGCAGGCGTCGGCCGCGCGGTGGGACGAGCTGGAGCAGGAGCTCGTCGTGGCCGACGTGGTGGTGGCGAGCACGGCGAGCCGTACGCCGGTGGTGACGCGCGACATGGTCAAGCGCGCGATGAAGGCGCGGAAGGGGCGGACGCTCTTCTTCGTCGACATCGCGGTGCCGCGCAACGTCGAGCCGGCGGTGCACGGGATCGACAACGTGTACGTGTTCAACGTGGACGACCTCGAGAAGGAGGTGGCCCGCGGGCTCGAGGCGCGGCGCGGGGAGGCGTCCGCGGCCGAGGTCATCGTCGACGACGAGGTGAAGCAGTTCCTGGCCTGGACCCGCGGCCTCGAGGTGCAGCCCACGGTGGTGGCGATGCGGACGAAGGCGCGCGCCGTCTTCCTCGCGGAGCTCGAGCGGACGCTGGGGGGCCGCCTGAAGCACCTGCCCGAGGGCGACCGCGCGGCGCTGACGCAGATGGTGGAGAGCGCGGTGAACAAGCTGCTCCACGCGCCGACGACGAAGCTGAAGGCGCGCGCCGCGGAGGGGGACGACGCCGGGGAGCTGGCGGCGGCGATGCGGTACCTCTTCGACCTGCAGGAGCTCGCGGCGGAGAAGCAGAAGCAGGCGGAGCGCGACGAGGCGAGCGGCAAAGAGCCGGCGAAGGACGAGGACGAGCGGCTGCCGCATTGATTGGTGGCGGTGAGGGGGTTTCCGTCGTGCGCCGACGGCGGACGACGGTGGCGGCGTCGGCGTCCGTCGTGGGCCGACGGTCGACGACGGTCGACGCGGCCGCATCCGTGGTGGACCGTCGGCGCAGGTCGGTCGCGTCGGCTGCATCCGTGGTGGACCGTCGGCGCAGGTCGGTCGCGTCGGCGGCAACTGTGGTGGGCCGTCGGCGAAGGCCGGTCGCGTCGGCTGCAACCGTCGTGGACCGTCGGCGAAGGCCGGTCGCGTCGGCTGCATCCGTCGTGGACCGTCGGCGAACGTCGGTCGCTGTGCCTTTGGTCTTCTCCGAGCGGCTTTCTCCCTTTCGGGGCCGGCAGAGATCACTTCGCGCGCAGTATTCCGGGAGCGAGTAGCCTGTCGCTCCTTCCCCCATGGGCCGTTCATCGAAGCAGCCGAAGCGCCACCACGTCGTCACGAAGCTCCCCAAGTACTCGACGGGTGACCTTCTCGTGCATGCGCGGGCCATCGTCGCGGCCATGACGAAGAACCCGGTCTTTCCGTCGCCTCGCCCACCTCTGACGACCGTCCGGGCGGCCATCGACGCGCTCGACGCAGCCCAGACGGCGACCCTCACGCGAGCCGTAGGGACGGTCGCCAACCGCAACGCCAAGCGTGACCAGCTCAAACAGCAGATCGAGCAGCTCGCGATGTACGTCCAGGTCATCGCCGATGCCCAGCCCGAGACCGCGGCGTCGATCATCGAGGGCGCCGCGATGTCGGTGAAACGGGTGGGCGGGAAGCCGGGGCGCGTGTTCGCCGCGAAGTGCGGACGCGTGAGCGGCGAAGCCATCCTCGTCGCCCCGCGGGCCGGCGAGCGCGCCGCCTACGAGTGAGCGTACTCGACCGACGGCGGAAAGACGTGGATCGCGCAGCCGATCACGACGACGTCGACGACGACGACGGTGAAGGGCCTCAGCCGCGGGCAGCGAGTGTTGTTCCGGGGGAGGGTGACGGTGAAGGGAGTGACGAACGACTGGAGCGAGCCGGTGGAGCTGCTCGTCCTGTGAGGGGGCGCATGTCATCTCCCCGGGGCCGAGCCCGACCCCGAGCCCGACCCCAACCCCGGTACGTCGTTCGCCCCTGGGGCCGTTCCAACTTCGGACAGCGCGTCGTCCACTTCCTCTGTCGTGAGGCCCAGGGCGCGCGCTCGCGCGAAGGCCGCGCGGAGCACGCCCCGCACGCCGGAGGGCACGACGCCCATCGCCTCGGCCGCCGCGCAAACGATCGACTCGACCATCAGACGAGCCGGCGGGAACGGGCGCGGCGGGGGCGACGGAGCCGTCGTCGTGGAGGGCGCTGGCGCTTCGGCCGACGGCGCGAGGCGCTCGAGGCCCAGCGCGACGAGCGTCGTCCCGCCGTGGGTCGCCAGCTCCGCCGCGACGGCGGGATTCACCGGGTGCACCAGGCGCGCGAGCGTCTGGAGCTGACCCGTGCTCGGCACCGACTCGCGCGCGATCCAGCGGGTGACCGTGCGGCGCGACGTCTCGAGCTTGTCGGCGAGCTCCCCCTGGCCGAGGCCGAGCGCCATCTGGGCGCGAACGACGTGAGCGACGCAATCGGGGCTCGGCAGGAAAGGCATGTGCAGCGAGGAGTGTCGCATGAGCAGCGCCAGCTTGGGCGTCGATTGCGACAGATGGCGCACTTTCTTGAAGACGCGGCGCTTCCGGGAGAACTGGTGCGCTCCACGAAGAGCACTCTGGCGCGGCGCGAGGTTCGCAGAAGTCGCGGTGACCGCCGCTGTGCGCCAGACGAAGGGCGACGGGCGCACACTGCCGCGCGCTATCGCCATCGCATGTCGCGATCGGCGCAAGGCGAGCTGAGACACGGCCATCGGGCTGCACGACAAGCGCCCGCCGTCGTATGCCTGGCGCTCGGCGACGCGACCACTGCGCCAGCATCGACGCGATCTGCGCCACCCGTGGTCCGTTCTGCATGGCGCGTCAGTCGCTGTCCGCCACCGTCAGCGTAAGGTGCGCTCGTGCCGACTGGACCTGCGCCGGGCGCCGAAACGCCAGGACGGACAGCGGCGCCGGAGGCGCCGACGGAGGAGAGTCCTGCGCCACGCGCTCGCCGCGCTCTCGATGTTCTGCGCCTGCCTGCGCCGAGGCGGCCGCGCCGAGGCCCTTCCTTCGAAGAGACGACGCCATCTCCGCCCTACGGGCAGCCGATGTTGCACATCTGAGTGCCGCCGATGCAGGCGCAGACCTGCGTGCATCCCATGCCAGCGTCGCAAGTGTGCACGATCGACGCGTCACAAGCGCTTCCCTGCGTGCAGTACGGCGGAAAGTCGGGGCCGCCCGCGTCGAGGTCCGTCTCGGCGTCTTCGCACGCGGAGCCGCACCCCGTATCGGGGGC
>JBEKGQ010000085.1:0-14243 GCA_050012715.1 Polyangiaceae bacterium | reverse complement strand
GGTCGGGTGTCGTCACGTTCGCCGCAGTCTACCGCGCCGTCGGTCGCCACCTCACGGGCACGCCCCCCCGTCGCCCAGCGAGGCCGACCCGCACACGGAGCCTTCGAGGCTCGGCCCCATCCCCGCGAACGTCCCCCCTCCGGTGACGCTCGTGTTGACGGGGGGCGTGGTCGGGCAACCGCTCGGCATGTACGACCACTCCGCGTCGATGCCGGCAAACTGGTCGACGATCTGGGAGCCGGTGCCTCCGTTCGACGCTCCGTCCGACGGGTAGGTGCCGAGGGGGTCCGAGTCGTGGACGCTGTCGAACGCGATGGTCAGCTCGGTGATGGTCGGATCGGTCACGCCGCAGACGCCGAGGCGCTGGTTCAACCCGCTCTGCGTGAAGTCCGAGTCCTGGTGCCAGAAGTGAAACTGGGGTCCCTGCGTCTGCAGATCGAGGAGCGCCTTGAACCAGGCGATCATGTTGCGCTGCGTGAAGGGTGCATGCGGTCCGGCGAGGTCGTCCGACTTGACCCACTCGTTGTAGCCCGCCTCGTGCGACGGGTTCGCGATCGCGAAGTCCCGCATCACACACGATGCGAGCGCGTCGAAGCCGAGGTAGATGCGGTTGTAGTCGTTGCCTCCGAGACCATTGAGGAGGACGCCCTGGCCCGCATCGGGGCCGTTGATGCTGTAGAGGGCGATGGCGTGATCGAGCGCCGTCTCCTGGTTGGACGAGCCTGGCGGATGGAGCAGGCTGCTCGGGGCGCCGAGGTACGTCGTGTCCATGAGGAAGATGTAGCGCTCCCCCTGGTTCAGAGCGGCCCACAGCGAGCAGGGGTCAGTGCACTTGCGCTGCGCCAGATCGCCGATGAGCCGGTCGCGATTGGCCTGGAGCGAGTGCACGCCGCCCGCATCGCAGCTGATGGCGTAGCATCCGGCGTCGGCCCCGGCGTCGCCCGACGTGCAGGTGAACGACGGACCACCCGCCTCCCCGCCCGCGGCGTCTTTCCCCGAGGCAGCGTCGTCACCTTCCATGCCCGCCTCGGTCGAAGCCGAGGAGTCCGCGTCGTTCCGGCCGCCGCCCGCATCGATCGGGGTCGCCGTGGAGGCGTCCACGGTGACCGCGGCGTCCGTGGCGAGTGCCCCCGCCGGCGCCTCCCCCGCGCCGCCGCTGCTGCACCCGACGAGCAGGACGCAGGAGACGACGACTCCGTGGGGTGAGGAGGAGGACGCAGCCACTCCCCGACTGTGACGGTTTCGTTACGAGAGAGCGAACGCGATCGCGGACGGAGACGCGATTGTTGCGCTATGGGTGCAAATTCAGAGGTCGCTCTCTCCACCGTCGGGTGAGGCGGCCGCCGCCCCGCCCCCGTCTCCGCCGTCGGGAGGACCGGCCTCGACCGCGAGCTGGTGCGGCTCGATTCCCGCGATCTCCTCGCACGCGGTCAGCGTCACGAGCAGCACGAGCAGCGCGGCGAGCAGCTTCACCATGCGCCGCTCAACCGGACGGCGCCGGGGCCCACCCCGACCTTCGTGCTCGTCGCGCTGTCGGACCCGGGTACAAACCAGAACACGACCGCCTCGAGGGCGGCGAAGCCGGCGAGGGCGAACAGGAACGAAGAGACGGTGGCGGCGGAGTCCGCGCTGTTCCACTTGTTGACGCCGTCCTGGGTGGGACACACGGTCGAGCCCGGGCAAACGCTCTGGGCCGTGCTCTTCTTCGACAGCGCGAGGATGCCCGCCACCGTCCCCCCGGCTGCGCTCGCGATGGCGACGCCCCCGCTGACCGTCGCCACCAGCCTCCAGTCGGTATCCTTCGTCTGGGGCTCGGCTTCCGCCGGCGGGACCACCGCGGTCGTCACGGTCTGAGCGTGCGCGACGTCGAGGACGAGGAGCGACGCAGCGGCTGCCGCGACGAACGCGAGTCGACGAAGGTGCAGGCTCATCTTACTTGAGGCGACCTTCGAGCGTGACCGCCGCGCAGGCCAGCATCGACGCTTCGCGGAGGAGCCGAAGCACCTCGTGCCGGTCCTCGCACTCGGGCACGTGCTCGAGCACGACCTGGGCGAACTTCTTCGCCCCCGCGTGAATGGCCTCGTAGTCGGCGAGCTTCTTCGGCGTCGCGTGGTGGTGCGTAAAGACGTACTCGGGGTCGAACTGGCCTTCGCTCATCGTGGGCTCACGATACCCCAGGCGCTGCTCCCCGAGGAGCGTGCGTCGCGCCTCCACCGGCACGGAAGAGTGCCCGCCTTCAGTAGTCCCCGCTGCTTCTGCCGTCGTCGTCGTCGCCGGTGATCTCCGCGTGGCGCGACGGCGTGCTCGCGTCGATGTCGAGGGCGCTGCCGCGATCGTGCACCACCTCGTCGGGCCCCGGCGGCAGGTGGGAGGTGCCGCTCGTGCCGAGGGCGTTCTTGTGCTCGAGGAAACGCAGCGTTCCCGGGCCGGCGGTGCGCTCGAGGACCGCCCGGAGGTCGCCCGTCAGCGCGGCCTCCACCATGAGGCGAGCCCCGGTGTCCGGGTGGTCGAACTCGAGACGCACGCAGTGGAGGAACGCCCGGTCGAGCCCGTTCTTCTCCTCGAAGTACCGGTTCGTCGTGGCATGGCCGTACCGGTCGTCGCCCAGCACCGGGTGACCGATGGCCGCGAAGTGCCGCCGGATCTGGTGCGTGCGGGGCTGCTCTGGGACGACGCGGAGCACGCTGTGACCCGCCGCCACCGCCAGCCGCCGGTAGCGCGTGCGCGCGGAGTAGAGCTTGCCGTCCTCGCGGAGGTCGCGCGTGATGGCGCCCTTCGACGGCGTCACCCCACGCACGGCGACGACGTAGATGGCGCGCGTGGTCGGAGCCGCCAGCGCGCGTTCCCACTTGGCGACCAGGTCGGCGCGGCGGGCGAACGCGACGAGCCCGCTCGTCCCCACGTCGAGACGCTGGGCGGGTACGGCCGCTTCGGCGCCAGGGATGCGCCGCACGCGCGCGAGCAGCGAGCCGGCGTACTCCCCCTGCGGCAACGTCGGCTCGTGGGGGCCCTTCTCGACGACGAGCAGCTCCGCGCTGTCGTGGGCGATGCGCGGCAGCGGCACGCCCGAGCGGCGAAGCAGAGCAACCGTCTCCACCTCGTCAGTGAGCGGGATCATGTCGAGCGGCCGCAGCGTCGCGGTTGCGTAGCCGAGGCGCGCCAGGTGATCGAGATCGCGCGCCAGCGTCTCCGGGTCGCACGACACGTACGCCACGAGCGGCGCCTCGAGGCGCGAGAGCCACTCGCGCGCGACGGGGCTCATCCCTCGGCGCGGCGGGTTCACCGCGACGGCGTCGAAGCGCGCGCGCCCCTCGACCATGCCTCTCAAGGCCCCCGAGACGTCGGCGCACTCGGCCTCGACGTCGAGGCCCTGCGCCTCCGCCGCGGCGCGTGCTTGCGCCACCGCAGGCGCGAACGACTCCACGAGCCGCACGCTGGCCCCGGCGGCGGCGAGGCCGAGGGCGATGGCGCCCGAGCCGCCGTAGAGATCCAGCACGCGAAGCGCGCGTCCCTGCTCCTTCGCGCGCGCGACCCCGATCGCCTCCGCGACGACGGCGTGGACCCTGGCCGCCTGCCCCCGGTGCGACTGCACGAACGACCCGTACGTCGCCAGGTGCATCGAGACCCCGACACGGTCCGGCGCGGAGGCGACGCCGGCGAGCCGCTGCGTCTCGCTGCCGAGGATCTGCGGAGCCTCGCCGTCGTGGAAGTTCACCGCGACGCCGAGCACCTCGGGCGCCGCGCCCATGAGGTCCTTCGCGGTCTGCTCGAGCACCTCGAGCGACGGGTGGGTGCCACGCTGGACGACCAGCGTGAGGAGCACGCCGGAGAGGTCGCTCTCGCAGACCTCCCGGAGGTCGACCGCGCGCAGCGAGCCGCGTCGCGACGGATCGTGGGGCGCGAGCGGTCCGTCGGTCGCCTCGGCGGTGGCGATGTGCGCGCGAAGCACCGAGGCGACGCGCGCGAGGGCGGGGGCGAGCACGCGGCACTGGGGGATGTCGATGACCTGGTGACCGCCGCCCTTCGCGAAGAGCCCGAGCTTGCCGCCCTGTCCGACGATGAGCTTGGCCCGCGTACGGTAGCCGACGAGTGGTTGCGCGGGCAGGACTGGCTCGGTGTAGACGAGCTCGAGCGCGCCGTACCGCGCCACGGATTGCACGACGCGGCCCCGCTTGAGGGAGAGCTGGTCGCCGTACGAGAGACCGATGATGGGGCAGCCACCGCAGCGATCGGCGTGCTCGCAGACGACGCGCTCGTCGGGGGCAGCACCGGCGCGGCTGTCGCGCTGGCTGGGGTCGGCTGGATCGGACGGCGCGGTCATCCGTGCGTCGTCCGAGCTTAGCATCGAGCTGGAGAATGAGCTTCGCCCGGCGCGGCCGCGGTCAGAAGCGCGCCCGCGCGGCCAGCAGCGTGCTCCAGAGCTCTCCGCTCGCGACCGCCGCCGGCGCGGCTTCGTGCCCTTCACGGTAGAGCATCGTGCAGTCGGCCTCGAGGGCGAGGACGACCCGGGGCGCGATCTGGAGCTCGAAGCCGCCGCCCATCTGGCTGGCCAGCTGCGTGTCGCTCTGAAGCAGGGGGACCACGCTGGTGTCCGCGCGCCACTGGCCCACGCCGACGTGGACGAAGGGCATGAGGCGACCCTCCGCGAGTCGCACGCGTGTCACGACCATCCGGCTCGAGCGGCTCAGGCGGAACTGGTCGGTGACGGCGAGGTTGCCCCAGAGCACCTGCGACACACCCCAGTCGCGCGCGACGAGGGCGAGGTGGGGGGATGTTCCGAGGAAGCTCTCCGGCGTGGTGCGCGCCTCTACGGCGTCCGGGTGCCATGCCTCGCGGGGCAGGAGCGAGGTCGTGCCCTCGTGGAGGACGATGCCGAGCTTGTCCCAGTCGACCGAGAAGCGCATGCCGTCGTCGGCACCCGCGAGGGACGGGGTGAGGGTCGCCGAGAGCGCGAGGACCGAAGCGAGGGCACTACGGCGAAGGCGCAGACGCATGAGCAACCAGTGCTCACCCAGCAACGCCCGTGCCGGGACCGGCATCGCGACTCTTCCACGGAGAACGCGGCGCGTCAGCCCGTTTCCGTACACCCTCCGCCGGATCGATCTCTCCCCCAGTTGATGCCAGTCGCCCTCAATCACGCGGCCGTGCGGACTCACTCGTGGCGTTACTGCACCCACACGATGACCGGCCAGCCGTCGAAGTCGCGATGCGAGAGCCACGGAGGCGCCACGGCGAAACCGGGGTGGACCTCGCGCGTACTCCCGCCCATGCAAGCGGCACTCGACGCGCCGGGGCTCTCCCTTCGGCTCGTCCTCTGGCGCCGCTGGGCCCGTGGTACAAGCGTGGGCGTGGCGCCACGTGCGGAAGCGGACATCGCGATGGAACGCTACGCCGAAGGGGACGACGCCTCTTTCGCCGCCGTGTACGACGCGCTTGCGCCGCGGCTCTACGGGTACCTGCTGCGCCAGACACGGCAGCGGGCGCGCGCCGAGGATCTCCTCCAGCAGACGATGCTGAACATCCACCGTGCGCGCTCCAGCTTCATCCCCGGAGCCGAGGTGACACCCTGGGCGTTCGCGATCGCCCGGCGCCTGCTCGTCGACAGCATGCGCCGCGGAAGGCGGGAATTCCTGACCGACGACGGCGAGGTCGACCCTGGGGCGGACAAGGGCCCCGGTGGCGATGAGGTGGCGCAGGCGCGCGAGCTCGCCGCGCGGGTCGAGAAGGTGCTCGCGAAGCTTCCGCAGTCGCAACGCGCGGCGTTCGAGCTGATCAAGACCGAGGGGCTCAGCGTGGCCGAGGCCGCCGAGGTGCTCGGCACCACCGTGGCCGCGGTCAAGCTCCGGGCGCATCGGGCGTACGAGGCGCTCCGTGGCGCGCTGGGGGACGTGCTCGGCGACCCGGAGGGGAACAACCCATGAGCGCCACGCCGCCGCCGGCCGATCTCCGCGCGCGCATCCTCGCCGCGGCGAGCGCCGATCCCGCGCCTCCGCGCGCCCAGGGGACACGCGCGACGGCGACGGCGATCCTCGCCGGCTTCGTCGTTCCCGTCGCGGTCTCGTTCTATCTGGGGTGGCCGAGCGCCGCCAATCGTCCCGCCTCGTACGTGGGCTGCCTCGCCGCCGCCTGGCTGGCCGTGGGCCTCTTCGCGACGTGGGGCGGCGTGGCGCGGGGGCAGTCCATGCTCGGTCGGCCGACCGCGCTGCGCCTCGGCGTCGTCCTGCTCACGCCCGCTCTCCTCCTGACCACGGCGATGGTGGGGGCACTCGCCTGGCCGGGGACTCTCGCCGACGACGCGACGATGGGCAATCACCTCGTCTGCGACGCTTTCGCCCTGCTCTGCGCGCTCGGACCGCTCGTCGCTTTCGCCGTCGTTCGTCGCGGGAGCGATCCGGTGGCGCCGCGCCTCACCGGCGCGGCCATCGGGGCCGCCTCCGGCGCCTGGGGGGCGCTGGCCATCCACCTGCACTGCGCTCACACCTCGCCGACCCACGTCGTCTTCGGCCACATTCTGCCGGTGGCGGTGCTCGCCCTCGTCGGTGTGGTGATCGGCGACCGCGTCGTGGCCGTCCGGGCCAGGAGCGAAGCGCGCTGACGCCGGTGACCCACGACGTGGTGATCGTCGGCGGCGGTCCCGCCGGATCGACGACGGCGCTGGCGCTCGCCTCGGCGGCGGCGGGGCTCGCCGCGCGCATCGTCGTCCTCGAGAAGGCGCGCTATCCGCGGGAGAAGCCCTGCGCCGGGGCCCTCGGCGCACGGGGCGACGCGCTGCTGCGCGAGCTCGGCGTCGAGGTCGCCGTTCCTTCGGTGGCGGTGGATGGGATGTCCTTTCGCGCCGCGGCCGGGGAGACGGTCACCGCCGCGCCCGGGAGCATCGGGCGGGTCGTGCGCCGCTTCGAGTTCGACGCGGCGCTCGCGCGCGCCGTGCGCGCGAGAGGGGTCGAGATACGCGAAGGCGTGCGCGTCGACCGGGTCACCGACGACGGCGTCGGGGCGACGCTGGAGACGTCGGCCGGACCGATGCGCGCGCGCGTGGTGGCTGGCTGCGACGGCGTCGGCAGCGTCGTGCGCAAGGCCCTCGGCCTCGGCGCCGGCAGCCTGCGCGCCCAGGTCGTCGAGGTGGATACGGCGCCCGTTCGCGGCGACCCGGACCGCAGGTTCCTCCACTTCGATGCGAGCGATCGGGACCTCCCCGGGTACGCGTGGGACTTCCCGACCGTCGTCGACGGTCGCCCGCTCGTCTGCCGTGGCGTCTATCGCCTCAAGCTCGATGCCGATCGCGGGGAGGACGGGCCCGACGTCTCGGCGCTCCTCGCGGCGCGCCTCCGCGCGCAGGGCATCGATCCGGCCGGCTGTAAGAACAAGCGCTATGCCGAGCGGGGCTACGAGCCGACGACCTGCGTGGCGCGCGGAGCCCTCATGCTGGTCGGCGAGGCCGCGGGGATCGACCCCGTCACGGGCGAGGGCATCGCTCAGGCCATCGAGTACGGCGCGCTCGCCGGTCGCTTCCTGGCGCGCCGCCTGACGAGCGACGACGGCTTGCCATCGGTCGCCGGGTGGCAGGACGAGGTCGCCGCGTCCCGCCTCGCGCGTGATCTGCGCATCCGCACGCGCTTCGTCCGCCTCTTCTACGGCCCGGCGCGCCCGCGGGTGGAGCGCTTCCTGACCGAGACTCCCGACGCCCTGTTTGTGGGCAGCCAGCACTTCGCCGCGCAGCCATACGACTGGCTCAAGCTCGCCGATGTCCTCACCCGAGGCGCGTCGGAGCTCCTCGGCCTGACGATCGAGGACGCCCTCGAGCGGTGATCGGGCTCACGGCGCGAGACGATTGAGCATGCGCGGAAAGGGGATCGTCTCCCGCACGTGCGGCAGCCCGCACACCCACGCCACCGTCCGTTCGATGCCCAGGCCGAAGCCCGCGTGCGGGAAGGTCCCGTAGCGGCGTACGTCGAGGTACCACTCGAAGGCGTCGCGTGGCAGCCGGTGGTGCTCGATGGCGGCTTCGAGCTTCGCGAGATCGTCCTCGCGCTGTCCGCCGCCGACGATCTCGCCGTAGCCCTCCGGCGCCAGCACGTCCATGTTGAGGGCGAGGCTCGCGTCCGCCGCGTCGTGCTTGAAGTAGAAGGCCTTGAGGTCCATCGGATAACGATGGACGATGACCGGTCGGTCGAACTGCCCGCTGATGACCGTCTCCTCGTCGCCGCCGAAGTCGTCGCCGACCTTCGCCGCGGGGTGCCCGTTTTTCTGGAGCAGCTCGATCGCCTGCGCGTACGTGATGCGCGGGAAGGGCGGCACGACCCGCTCGAGCGCCGTCGTGTCGCGCTCGAGCACCTTCAGCTCTTCCTTCCGCGTCTCGAGCGCGCGGGCCACCACGAACGCGATGAAGTCCTCCGCGAGGCCCATGTCGCCGTCGAGATCGAGGAACGCGACCTCCGGCTCGACCATCCAGAACTCGGCGAGGTGCCGGCGCGTCTTGCTCTTCTCGGCGCGGAACGTCGGCCCGAAGCAGTAGACGCTCCCGAAGGCGGCCGCCGCCGCCTCCATGTAGAGCTGCCCAGACTGCGTCAGGTACGCCTTGTCCCCGTGGTAGTCGGTCTCGAAGAGGTTCGACGTCCCCTCGCAGGCGTTCGGCGTGAAGATGGGCGCGTCGACCAGCGTGAAGCCTCGCCCGTCGAAGAAGTCACGCACCGCCTTGATGATCGTGTGCCGGACGCGAACGATCGCGTGCTGGCGCTTCGAGCGCAGCCACAGGTGCCGGTTGTCCATCAGGAAGTCGGTCCCGTGCTCCTTGGGGCTGATGGGGTACTCCTGCGCCGGCGCGGCGAGGACCTTCAGGTCCTTCACGTCGAGCTCGTACTGGCCCTTGATCTTGCCGTGCTCCTTCACCGTGCCGGTGACCTCGAGCGACGACTCTTGCAGGATGTGGTCGGCCTGCTGAAACGCCTCCGGCGTCACGTTGCCCTTGAAGACGACGCACTGCACGATGCCCGTGCCGTCGCGCACCTCGAGGAAGTGCAGCTTGCCGCTCGACCTTCGGTTGTAGAGCCACCCGCGGAGGGTCACGGTCTCGCCGACGTGCTTGCTGAGGTCCTCGATGCGCGGTTCGCTCATGGCCACCGGCTTTTATCACCTCTTCGCGAGCCGCGCGCGCCGGCGCTCCTCGGCCGCGGACTGGCCAGCCTCGTCGGCCGGCGTCTCCAGGAGGAGCGGCGGAATCGGCGTGGGCTTGCGGGCCTCGTCGACCGCCACGAAGACCACGCGGCACTCGACTGTCGGCCAGGTCTCACCGGTGAGGGTGTCCTCGCCCGTCACGGTCACGTCGATCTCCATCGACGTCCGGAACGTCGCCAGGACGTGCGCCCGCAGGCGCACCACCTGTCCGACGAGCACCGGCCGCTTGAAGAGCAGGTCGTCGACGAACGCCGTCACGCACGGCCGCCCCGCGTGGCGCTGCGCGCAGATGGCGGCGCAGAGATCGACCCACGCCATGATCTGCCCGCCAAACACCGAGCCGCCGATGTTTGCGTGCTGGGGGAGGACGTACTCCAGCATCTCGGTCGTTGACGCGTCGCGCGCCCGGGCCGCGGAGGAAGGGAGGTCGCTCACGGCGTCTTCCCTCCGGCCGCCCAGGCCGGGTGGGGCGCCCCGAGCCAGGCCTGGAACGCGGCGCGGGCCGCCGGCGTCGCGTCGGGGCTGGCCACGAGCTTCACGACGTCGAGGCGGGGACCGTCGAGGACGAGCCGCTTCGTCAGGATGCGCCCCTCGCGGGCGACCAGAACGTCCACCGCGTCGCCTGGCGCGCGCCCTCGCAGCGTCGCGTCGATGTTGCCCTCCACGCGCACGCCGCCGACCCCGAGCAGCTCGTCGCCCGGATCGATCCCGGCGCTCGCCGCCGCCGCGCCGCGCGTCACCGATGCCACGTAGGCGCGGTTGCCCTCCGTCCTCACGCGGAGCCCGAGAGAGCACGACGGTGCGTCGTTGCGGGGCGATCGCTCGAGAGACAGCCCGACTCGCGCGAGCGCCGGCGCCGGATCGACCTCCGTGGCCGATCGGATCCACGCGTCGAAGAGATCCCCGAGTGGCACCTCGGCGACCCGCTCGAAGATGGCCTGCATCCCGTCCTCCGGTACCGGCCGCGGTCGCGTGCCGTGCTCGGTCCACAAGTTCGCCAGCACGTGGTCCATCGTCACGCGCCCACGCGTGCGCGCGCGGAGCTCCAGATCGAGCAGCGCGCACACGACCTCGCCCTTGCGGTAGTAGCTGACGGTGCTGTTCGTCGAGTTCTCGTCCGGCCGATAGAGTTTGATCCACGCGTCGAAGCTCGTCTCCTCGAGCGCCTGCACCAGCCGCCCCGGCGTCGCGTCGAGGTACGCGATCTCGCCGGCCAGGTGCTCGAGGTACTCCTCGACGTTGCAGACGCCCGAGAGGGCGAGCACGCGCCAGTCGTAGTAGCTGGTCGCGCCCTCGAACCACCAGAGGAGGCGCGTGTAGCACTCCTCCTCGTAGCGATAAGGCGTCAGCCCGGCAGGGCGGATGCGCTTCACGTTCCACGCGTGGAACACCTCGTGGGCGACGAGGGACAGCAGGTCGAGGTAGCCGGCACGCGAGGTGAACGCGCCCGGCCCGGCGATGAGCGCGGCGCTGGCGCGGTGCTCGAGGCCACCGCGGGCGCGCGGGGAGATGTGGAGGAGGAGGTCGTAGGTGTCGTAGGGGAAGGCGCCGCCGAAGAGGGAGGCTTCCTTCTCGAGGATGGTGCTCGTGTCCTTCACGAGCTGCGCGACCTTGCGCTCCGGGACGCCGTCCGCGGGCCAGATCGCGTAGCGGTGGGGTACGCCGAGCACCGCGAACCGCTCCTCGCGGTGCACCCCGAGCTCGATGGGGGAGTCGACGAGGGTGTCGAAATCGGGGGCCTCGAAGCCGCCCTCGACGGCGCGGAGGGGCGTCGCCACCCGCCAGGAAGCCGGCACGTCGAGCTCGACGCGCGCGCTCGCGTCGAGATGCCCCTCGACGCCCAGAAAGAGCCCCGCCCCGACGAGGAACGCGTGCGTCTCGTCGACGTGGCTCGTGCGCACCGTGAGCTCGTTGGCGTAGACCCGGTAGCGAACGGCGACGCGGCTCGCGCCGCCAGTCTCGACGCGCCACGCGTTCTTGCGGACCTTCGTCGCCCTCGCGGGAGCCTCGGCGGTCACTCCTTCGACGTGGCGCGCGTACTCGCGAACGAGGTACGACCCCGGCGCCCACACGGGCATGAACAGCACGAGCTCGGCGGCGGGCGCGCCGGAGACGACGGCCTCGACCTCGACGAAGTGCGAGAGAGGCGCCGGGATCGAGAGGCGGTAGGTGACGTGGATCGCCATGGACGCGTCAGGCTTACCACGCCGTCACGGCGGCAAGACGCGGACGTCGAGGTCCCAGGCTCCCGCTGCGCCGGAGTAGCCGGTCACCACGATCCAGTACTGGCCAGTCGACAGCTCCAGGTCGAGAAAGCTCCTCGGCCCGCCGAAGCCGACGTAGCAGGCATTGGGGACGGGGGTCCCCGGGCAAGCGGGGCCCTGGAAGACGTCGAGCAGCGTCGTGTACTGCGAGCCCTCCATGTCGAGCACCACCCGCTGCGGCTGGGTGAGGTTCAGGCTGAGCACCTGGTCGGGGGCTCCGCCGGGAGGCTGGCCCGGAGCGTCGCAGCCGGCGCCGTAGTCGGGCACCGACGTGGACGTGTCGCCGGTGAAGTAGCCGCCGCTGGTCGCGTCGACCGCCTGGGCGCAAGTCTCTGCGCCGCCGGAGGGGATGATCGTCGGCGCGACGGTGGGCCGGACGAGGGCTTGCACCGTGCCCTGAAGGCCGAGAGCATCGGCGACGACGACGCGGTAGTCCCCCGCCGCCACGTCGCGCTTGCCGATGCGCGCTGGCTCCCCGTAGTCGCCGCACGCGAGGATCGTGGTGGCGTCGCACGCCGGGGTGTCGAGCGACACTCCGCCGCTGTCCGTCTGCGGGAACCGATCGATGAGCAGCACGTCCGAGGCGGCGGTCAGCGCGAGGTCGAACGCGGCGTCCGGGCCGCTCGCGACGCACCCGTCCTTGATCGCGTTCTCGTGGTCGGAGAGATCCCAGTCGAGCGTGGTGTTCGGCGTGATGGCCGGCGGCGCCGCGCACGTCTGGTCCGGAGGGGTCGCGGTCGGCGGCGTGACGTCCACCTCGAGCGTCGCGTCGATCGACGTCGTGGCGCCGACCGTGACGACGTATGTCCCCGCCGCCAGGCTGCGCTCGTAGAGGGGCACGAGGCCGGCGATGGCGCACTCGAGCTCGTCGGTCGCGTCGGTCGTGCAGGGCGGCGCGCGCAGGCCGACGATGGGGGTGCCGCCGCCGACGAGCGTCGACGCGTAGATCGAGACGTCCTGCGGCTGCGTCAGGGTGAACGAGTACGTGAGCTCCCCGTCGCTCGAGGGGCACGCGCTCGCGAGCTCGGTCGGCGGGTTGACGATCGAGACGGTGGTCGCCACCCCGGGCTGGACGGGAATGGCGCTCGAGCAGTCGATGTTCGCCGGCGGCATCGACGGCGGGAGCAGGTCCACCTCGAGCTGCACGGGCGCCGGGGACTGCGTCGTCACCACGGCGTAGTACGTCCCCGGGGGCACATCGCGCGCGAGGGCGCGGACCGTGTCCGTGCTCGCGCCGGAGCCGCAGCCGAGCTCCGTGGTGGCGTCCCCGCAGGTGCCGTCGATCGCGACCGCGACCTCGGGCCCCGACGACGTGAGCCACAGCTGGAGGTCAACGTTGGCGGTTCCAGGGACGGTGATGGCGACGACGACGTTCTGCGCCGCGCTCGGGGTGGTCACGCTGCACGAGGTGGTGAAGGTGTCGTTCGCCCCGATGGTCGAGACCGCGAACGTGCCGGGAGCGGTGACCGCGACCGCCCCCGCGCACGTGACGCCCTGGGGCAGGACGCACGGGTGCTCGTCGACGAGCCCGTTGCAGTTATCGTCGATGCCGTTCGAGCACACCTCGGCGTGCAGGCTGGAGACGTCGGGATCCAGATCGTTGCAGTCGTGGCCCGGGACGCAGTGGGCGTCCGGGTCGCCGTCACCGTCGACGTCGCGCTCGGTGTACGAGCACGACATGGTGGCCTCGTTGCAGGTGGCGATCTGGCAGGCGTTGCCGTTGTCGCACGACACGACGGCGCCCGGCTCGCAGCCGTGCCCCGGCACGCAGAGCTCCATCCCATCGCAGTAGTTGCCGTCCTGGCATTGCGAGTCGTCGGGGACGTTCAGGCAGCGGCCGAGGGCCTGGTCGCAGGAGTCGTACGTGCACGCGATGCCGTCGTTGCACTGGGCGTCGTCGACGCACGGGCCGCCGAGGTAGGGGCTGGCGTCCTCGAGGGGGGACGAGCCGTCCCCGCCGTCGACGGCGACGTCGGCCGTCGCGTCCGTGCCGGCGTCGAAGCGAACGACGAGTTCGGCGCGCGGGTCGTGGCCGCACGCGAATGTGATCGCAACGAAGAGGAGCGCCGAGGCGGGCGCGAGCCAGCGCACGTCAGGAAGGGTAACCGATCAGCTCTTGCGTCGCTCGCGGAGCAGCCGCCCGAATGCGTCGCCGGCGACTTGCGCGAGCTCTTCCATGCGGCGCGTCGCGACCAGCGTGTCCCCCAGCTCGTCGGCCAGGACGAGCGCGACCGCTTTGCCCTCGACGCGGACGGGCATGAACGCGACCTCCGCCGACGGCGCCGCCTTCATCACCGACAGCAGCGGTGCGTGCGCCGCGTCCTTCGGGATGCGCAGGAGGAGCGCCGTGTCGCCTGCGAGCACGGTCGTGAACAGGTTGCTCATCTCTGGCGCCACGCGCGTGGCCCGCAGCGCGGCGCGATCCCCGAGCTCGGGCGAGCACGTCCAGCCCACGAGCGCGTCCCGCCGGACAGCCAGCACCGCGACCTTGTGCGCCACCGTCTTCGTGCCGACGACGAGGAGCTCGAGGATCGAGTCGCGGTCGTTCGCGTCGCGGATCGCCTGGAGGATCGAGTCGATCTCCGGAAAGGGCGCGGTCGGGGCGTTTGGCGCGAACGGCGTGCTGTTCGCCTTGCGGCGCTTCAGATCGAGCACCGGCTCGCTCGGCCGGCGCACCTCGCGCTCGATGACCGGCTCCGCGAGGGGCACGACCGAGAGAGGGGCGAGGCTCCGGCGAGTGAGCGCGATGGGGATGTTCGGATCGACGACGGGGAAGTCGTGGACGTCGGTGGGCGACGAGTCGTCCAT
>JBEKGQ010000084.1:0-14269 GCA_050012715.1 Polyangiaceae bacterium | reverse complement strand
CGTCCTACCCGTGGGGGGCGCGCGTTCAACCCGTGGGTTGGGCACGTCCTACCCGTGGGGGGCGCGCGTTCAACCCGTGGGTTGGGCACGTCCTACCGGTGGGGGGCGCGCGTTCAACTCGTGGGTTGGATGCGTCCTACCGGTGGGGGGCGCGCGTTCAACCCGTGGGTTGGGCACGTCCCACCGTCGGGGGCGCACGTTCAACCCATGGGTTGGCCACGTCCCACCGTCGGGGGCGCACGTTCAACCCATGGGTTGGGCACCTCCAACCAGCGGGGACACGCGTTCATCCCATGGGTCGGGCACGTCCCACCGTCGGGGGCGCGCGTTCAACCCACGGGTAGCCCTCGTCCCACCGCTGGGTACGCGCGTCTCCCCGCCTCGCCGGCGCGTCCCTCCGCTCAGCGCTCGCCCTTCTCGATGGCCTCGAGCGCCTCCACCTCGTCGCGCGTGATGGCCCCCTGGTGCTTCACGTCGATCGCGTTCAGCACGAGGCCCGCCGCGATGGCGGACGGCTCGGTGTGCGTGACCCGCGCGACCGCCGCCTGGATCTCGCTCGGCGTCACCTGCCCGTCGTGATTCAGGTCCACCACGTCGAAGCCGCCGAGCTTCTGCCAGAGGGCGCGCGCGAACGCGTCGACCAGGACGACCTTCACGTCGCGCCCGGTGCCCGGCGGGGGCACCTTCTCCGGGTGCTCCCGCCCGAACCGCACCAGGGGCTCGATGTGGTCCATGCCCTCGAGCAGGTTCCGCACGATCGCCACCCGGTATTCGCGGTCCTCGTCGAGCGGGGCGCCGCCGATCGACGTCACGCGGTCGCCGGGCTCCGCCACGACGACGCCGTCGTCCGTCTGCAGGTACGCGCCCGACTCCGCCGGCGCGAGGGCGCGCGAGGCGGTCACCGCGTCGCGAACGACGCGCCCGGGCAGCCGCACGACGACCACCTCGTTGTCGAAGGGCACCTCCGCCTCGAGGTCACCGTAGGTGAATCGCTCCGCGTAGTCGCGCGAAGCACGGATCCCGCCGCCGTTGAAGAGGCACACCTCCGCGCCGAGGGCGTCACGGAGCCGCGAGCACACGAGCGTCGCGACCGACGTGGGGCGCGCTCGCCCGCCGACCGACGAGAGCGTCTCCCCCGGGGCGAGCGCGAGCAGCGTGGCTCCCTCCAGCGCGTGCACCTTCGTCATGTGCTGGTCGACGAGGCGCCGGACGGCGGCGTCCTCGGCGTAGTCGGCGGTGGCCTCGAGACGGATCGACACCTCCGGTAGGTCGGGCTTCCCCGCGGCGGGCGCCTCGTCCGCCCAGATCAGGTCGATCACCGCTGCCTTCACCGCGTCGGCCCCCGCCTTGACGATCCACGTCTCGCCCACGTGCTCCAGGAAGGGCACGTGCTCGTGCCCGCCGACCACCACCGGAAAGCGCGCACCCACGGCCAGGCGACAGAGCGCGCGGTCGTCGTCGATGGGCTGGTGCGTGATCGGAACGACGCACGCGCAGCCGTCGTCCGCGAGCAGGCGCGCCCCTTCCCGGAGCGCCGCCGGGTTCGGCGGCTCGAGGCGCGCGCCGCCGAACGGCGCATGGCGATACACCGTCGCGTCGTCCATGAGCACGCCGACGAGGCCAACGCGGATGGGCCGCGGACCGGGGACGTCGACCACGTCGTGCTCCGGCAGCGGCGGGTCGAAGCCGTGCACGTTGGTCCCCAGGCACTTCGCCGCGAGCCCGCGGAGCCGCGCGCGCAGCTCGTCGACCGGCACGTCGTCCTCGTGGTTGCCGAGCACCACGTGCGTCACCCCGACCGCGTTCAGGCACTCGACCATCCCCCGGCCGGCGTCGAGGCTCGACAGGATGCTCGGCGCGAGGAAGTCCCCCGCCAGGATGACCAGGCAGGCCCCCGCGGGCACGCCCGCGGCCTGGTGCCGCACCATCGTCGCCAGGCGCGGCAGGTGCTCGAGCGTGTAGACGTCGTTCACCTGCACGATGCGGAGCACCGGGCCGATGGCGGGCGAAGCAGACGAGGCCATCGTCACTCTTCGACCCGCGGGCCGCGGAGCCACTGCCGCGCGCGCGCGCGGAGCACCCGCCGGCGCTCCATGATCCGCTCCACGTCCTGGCGCGGGAACCAGACCTTCACGACGACGATCGTGAGCACCAGGTTGTCGAGCGACATGAGCGCGTAGATGAGCGACGGAAACGCGGAGGCAACGAGGAACGTCAGCGCGCACGTGGCGGCGGGCAGCGCGAACCATCGCTCCGTCCACACCGCGAGCAGCGTGTACATGAGGCCCCAGGCGAACATGAGGACCATGTGGATGTGCGTCGGCGAGAAGCCGGCGAACCAGCCCCCCGCGCTGAGGATGCACTGCGCCGCGAAGTAGAGCGCGAAGGTCTGCGAGAGCCGGCGGTTGAGCGCCGTCTTCGTCAGCGTCTCGCGGGCCCAGACGTAGGCCAGGAGCCCGAGCACCGAGAAGACCACCGCCGGGAGCACCGTCACGTCGAAGTAGGAGACCTTGCCCGCGTGCATCGCGTAGGCCCATCCCCCGAGGGGCGACGCCGTCCACGCCAGCCCGAAGAGGCCCATGATGAACGCGCGCGTGCGTCCGCCGACGGTCGGATCGAGGTCCCCCTCCATGCGCCGCAGCCGCTCGTCCTCGACCGACTGGGCCTCGAGCGCGGTCTTCACGCGGGCCGCGACCTCGGGCGGCGGCGCCGACACCTCGCGGAGGAGCGTCGCGGCGGTGGCCGGGCTTCCCTCCGTCAGCTCGTGCTCGATGACGAGGAGGAGAGCCCGGTCGAGCCCGTTGCGCGCGGCGTCGTTGGCGGGCCACGCCGAGAGCGCCGCGTGGTAGCCGAAGCGGCACTCGCCGAGCAGGTTGGCGACGGCGAGCTTGCGGTCCTCGCCGGCCTCGCCGTCGATGGCCTTCTGGAGGAGGGTCAGGCTCTGCTTCGCGTCGTGCGCCAGCTTTCGCGAGCCGCGGTGCCGCAGGTACTCGTCGATCGCGAGGCGGAGCTCCATCGCGCTCGCGAAGCGCGCCGAGGGATCCCGCTCGAGGGCGCGGATGCAGATGCGCTTCGCCTCGGCGGGGAAGCTCGCGGGGAAGGTCGGCGCGGAGAGGAGGATGTTCGTGACGATGGCGTGGACGTCGTGGCCCCGGTGGGGCGGCTCCCCGGCGAAGATCTCGTAGAAGATGGCGCCGAGGAGGTAGACGTCCGTGCGCGGCGAGTACGCGGTGGGATCCCCGAGCAGCATCTCGGGGGCCATGTAGTGGGGGGTGCCGGCGATCTCCGTGGCCTGCGAGGCGCACGGCAGGCGACCGCTCGGGTCGTCCTTCAAGCTGACCGCGATGCCCCAGTCGAGGACGTACACCTCGCCGAACTCGCCGATCATGACGTTGTCCGGCTTGAGGTCGCGGTGGAGGATGTGGCGGCTGTGGGCGAAGTGGACGGCGTTGCAGACGCTGACGAGCGTGCGGAGGTTCCACTCGAGCGGGTCGGTGACGCCGAAGCGCCGCGTGATCTCGGCACCGTCGCGCATCAGCTGCGACCACGGGCGGCCCTCGATGCGCTTCATCACGATGACCGGCGCGCCCGACGGGTCGACGCCGACGTCGTGCACCGGGACGACGTTGGGGTGCTCGAGCGCGCCGGTGACCCAGGCCTCGCGCACGATCCGCAGGGCCGCCTCGCGGTCGCCGAGGCCCTTGCGCAGCGTCTTGACCGCGACGTGCCGCCCGAGGGTCGCCTGCGTGGCCAGGTGGACGACGCCCATCCCGCCCTCGCCGATGGTGTGGTGCACGTCGATCTTCCCACCGAGGGTGGCCCCGAGGGCGCTCAGCGCGTCGAGCGCCGCCATCGCCCCCGACGACGGCGAACGCTGGGGCTCGATGGTGGCGCCGGGGTGGTCGACGATGGTCTTCGCGAGCTCGAGATCGCCGGCGAGCCGGGCCTCGATGGTCTGGGCCAGGTGGAGCGGGTCCGGCTCCATCGCGTCTAGCCCAGCGCCGCCCCCAGCGTCAGCTCCTCCATCACGATCCCCGCGAAGCGTCGGGGGCGCACCGTCACCTCCAGCGCGCCCCGCTTGGGGTCGACCTTCGCCACGATCTCCGGTCCCGGCGGGGCCGCGCGCTCGAACATCTCGGCCAGGGCGATGCGCGCCACGTCCTCCGCGGCGCGCGGATTCGTGTCGGCGGGAATGGCGCCGGCGATCTGCTGCACCGCGCGCGCGAAGATGCCGACGAAGATCTGGTCGCCGAGCGTCCCGGTCGCGGCGGCCGGACCCGATGGCGACGCGGCGCGGTGGAGGGTGGTCGCGCGGGTCAGGATGGCGGCGTCGCTGTTCGGGGCGCAGGTGAGCATCGTCATGCCCGCGCGCGCGACCTCGCGCACCGCGTCCTCCGAGGGGACGACCTCCAGCGGAACCGCGGCCTCTTCGCCGCGGTCGCGCACGGTGCGCACCGCGAGGTTCCCGATGACGCCGTCGCGGGCGCCGGTGATGGCGGTCGGCCAGCGGAGCTTCGCGTGGCTGCGCGCGCACAGGGCGCCGATGACGTAGGCGCCGTTCACGTAGACGTAGGCGTCGCCGTCCGTCGCGTCCTCCTCGTAGGGGGGCTGCTGCAGCCGCGACGTCTCCTTCGTGTAAGGCGCGCGCACGAGCGCGTCGTTGAGGACGAGGGTGACCCACCGCGCCGCCTCCCGCGAGGCGACGCCGCGGACCGCCACCGCGCGGCCGTCCTCGCTGGTCGACAGGGCGCTCGTCGAGCGCGCCACCTGCTCGAGGGTGTCGACCCCGAGCATCGTGGGATGACCCGCGAGCACCATCGGCGCGAGCAGCGTCCCGGCCAGGCCCCCCCACTTCTCGAGGTGCGCGAGATCGACCGCCGTGGGCTGCAGGTGCTGGTCGATGAGGACGAGGTCGACCGCGGGCCGCTCCCCGTCGGGGTCCTGGAGCCGGCGGAGCGCGTCGGCGACCGCGTCGCGGCCGGCGTTCACCACGTCGATCTCGACGCCGCTCTTCCGCTCGCAGTGCTCGACGAGGAGCCGCAGCCCGCGCCAGGTCGACTCGAGGCGATGCACCTCGGGGTGATGGAGGATCCCGTCGAGCAGGTTGCGGAACGCGTGCTCCAGCCGCTGCGGCGCCGTGCCGACGACGGCGCGGGGAGCGCGGGCCGGTCGCGCGCTGCGGGCGACCGCCTCGATCATGCGCGAGAAGTCGCCCTGGGTCGTCCCCGGTCCTTCGCTCGCCGGCGGCGGCGCATCGGGCTCTGCGCCGACGTCGACGCCGACGTCGACCATGTCGAGCAGCGCATCGAGCCCGCTCTTGCCGCCGCCGTTGCCCGCCGGGGTCGAAGGGGCGCTCGGGGCGGGGGCGACCTTCCGCGCCGGCGACGGCGCGGTCGATCCGGCCGGAGCCGTCCTCACCTCGTGGACGAGCGCGTCGGCCCACGAAGGGCGCGGCAGGATGCGTACGAGCTGCGTCCGCGCCGCCTCCGCGGTGAGCTTTCGCGCCGCGACGTCCTGCACCACGCGTCGCGCGTCGACCAGCGCGCGCAGCGCGGGCACCTGCTCGACGAGCTCGCCCGGACGCAACGACTTCCGATCCCGCAGCACGAGGTCGACCCGGAGTGGCGGGTCGCCCCCTCCGAACGGGTCGTCCACCTCGATGCCGAGCGACGGCGCCATCTGGCCCATCACCGCGTCGAAGGTCTCGGCGTCGATGCGCACGGGATCGAGCGGAGGCGTGCGCCCGGTCGACCAGTCGACCGCGGCGATCACCTCGGCGATGACGACGACGCGGAACGACCGTTCCTCGGACGGTGAGGCGTCCCCCTCACCCTTCTTCCCGCTCCCGAAGCCGATGCCGAACGACGCGATGCCCCCCGAGCGATCCTCCGCCATGGTCGAGGAGTACCGCTACGCCGGGTCGACAACAAGCGGCGGCGGCCGCATTCGGCCGAGCTACCAGCAGATCATGTTGCCGGTGTACCCGCACTCCGGGCGGGCCATCAGCGAGTACGTCATCCCGACGAGGAACCCGATGCCGACGCCGGCGAGGCTGCCGGCCATGATCTGCCCGGTGCTCTCGAAGTTGCCCGCGCCGCGGCCGACGTCGGTCACGCCGGCGAGGACCGCCGGCACGAACACGTTGCCGATGAAGGAGCCGATGTTGAACCGACCGTCGCTCCACTTCGTCATGTCGAAGAGCCACACGCCGGCGCCGTTCCCGAGCGCCGAGAACGCGCCGAAGGCGTGGGTCGAGGGGGACCCGAACGTCTCGCAGTTGGGACCGGGCGTGTTGGTGGCGTCGCACCCGGGCCGGTTGTCCTTGATGACACCCTTGAGGGCGTACTCGTTCGCCAGCGTCAGCACCGTGAGCGTCATCACGGGCGCGAGCTGTGACACGTGCCAGCGGGCCTTCCAGCCGACGGTGGACTCCGGGTCCGAGTAGAAGATGCGCGGCATGAGGAGCTGTACGGCCCCCGCCGCCCCGACCGTCACCGCGGTGGCCGTCCCCCATCCCTGATCGCGATTGGGCGCGGGCGACGTCTGCGCGCCGGCGGGCGAGCTGACGGCGAGGACCAACAGCGCAGGAGCGACACACCAAGCCTTTCGCCACGTCATCGAAAAAAGTCTCCCTCTTGCGGGGGCAAGCCTCGCCCATTCCGGTGCCGGAGGCCAAGAGACTTGATTGAGGACGCCGAAGATCGCTCCTCAGCGACGGGGCGGTTGACCGCCGCCGCCTGGCCACTGACCCCCGGGCCATGGCCCCTGCGGCCCCGGCGGGCCGGGTGGCTGCTGGACCATCGGTGGCGGCTGCGGCCCGGTGTTCGGGCGCTGGGGCTGTCCCGGCTGCGGCGGATGGGTGACGGGAGGATGCGTGACCATCGGCGGCTGCATACCCGGGACCGAGGGGCTCCGGGGGCCGGACGGGGCCTGCGCGAACGCGTTCGGCGGAGGACCCTGGGGTTGCCCGAAGGCGTGCGGCGCCGGGGCCCCCGCCGGTCCCATGATCGCGGGCGCATCGCCGGACAGCTCCGTGTACGCGTGCACGAACTCGGGCCCGAAGATGAGCATGAAGGCCTGCTTCTCGTCCTCGGCGAAGTCGCCGTAGATCTCGGCGTAGAGCTCCCACAGCGTCTTGTAGCGGAAGGGGCCGAGCTGCGAGCCCATCGCGGTGCGCCGGCGCGGGTTCCCGAGCTCGGACTCGATCGAGGCCGGCGCGAGCTTCGCCAGGAGCGAACGCACGCCGCGCATGACGCCGTTCAGCATCGCCACCTGGTGAACCATCACCTCGGCGAACGTGGACTCGATCGCGCGCGACCCCTCGTTGGACGGATCGGCCCAGTCGAGGACCCGAGCCGCGAGCTCGCGCGGCTCGCGCGCCAGCTCCACCGCGCGCGCCGCGTTCATCTGCTCCTTCGGCGAGCGTGTCCGCTTGATGTCCATCTGCGTGGTGAACTGCTTGTGGCCGTCTCGCAGCGGCAAGAAGCACTTGAAGAAGACGTCGAGCACGTCTTGCATCTTCTGCGCGAAGGCCACGACGTCGACCACGCGCTCGAGCGGTCCGCGCGCCGGGACGAAGGACGCCGCGAGATCGCGCAGCGCCTGGAGCGCGACCGCCTCCTCGCGCGTTCCCCCCACGACCGCCGGCTGGGCGCCCGACACCGGCGCCACCGGCACGCCGAACTGCGAGGCGAGACGCTGGAAGTCCCCCTCGTTCCGGACCGAGCCCATGTCGGCGACCATCTGCTGGAGCAGCCGGCCGCGCGACGCCGGGTCGAGCGCGTTGGCGACGGAGAAGAGCTCGCGATAGAGCTTGCCCCAGCTCGCGCGGTACTCGTCGTAGGCGGGCTGCAGGCGGGCCAGCTGCTCGCGGCTCCGGTCGGGGCCCACCACCGGCCCGGGCGCCGCGACGTTTCCGCCCGCGCCGCCCATCATCTTCTGGAGCTCGTTGACGTCCATCGAGAGGATCGTCCCCTCGCGCTTCTTCTCCGCCTTTGGCGCGGCCACCTCGTTGACGAAGAAGAGCTGGAACCACAGCGAGACGATCGCGAACTCGTAGTTCTGCTGCGTCAGGTCGACGGCCGTGTTGGGCGGCATGCGGCCCGAGGCGCGCAGCGTCGTGCCGTTGGTGCTGCCGAGGTCGCGGAGCTGGAGGCGCGTCCCGTCGAACTCGATGACCGCGTGGTACTGCGACACGAAGGCGGCCTGGATCTGCAGCTCGTTGAGCGAGCTTCGCCCGATACGAACGGGGGAGCGATCGAAGGTCCTCTCGAGGACGGATCCGTCCTGCGTGTTGACCACGCGCATGCGCAGACCGACCGCCACGGGTCCGAGCGTATCAGCGTCGCGCCAGCGTGGCGAGTCACCCGCCCGCAGATCGCACGAGCCATGCTCGCGCCGACGTCACGAGGTATTTACGCGTCTTTCTTGCGGTTGCTTTCGGAGGCGTGCCAGCCTACGTGGCGCATATGCGTTACGCACGCACCGCCGCGCTCCTCACGAGTGTCTTCTCTGCCGGCATCACGCTGGGGTACGGCGCGGTGCCGACGCAGGTCACCCGCGCCTTCACGTCGCGCGTCGGCCTGACGGCTCCCGTGCCGCAGGAGACGAGCACGCCGGCGCCTGCGCTGGGCACGTCGCCCGGCGGGCCCGGAGCGGTCGCCACCGCCGCCGCCACGTCGCGCGGCCCCGAGTCGAGCGAGCTCCAGGTCCTCCGCTCCCCCGAGTTCGAGATGTTCGGCGAGCGCACCGGCGAAAAGACCACCGTGCCTCGCCCGCAGACGTCGCGGCCTTCTTCGGTCTGCGGCAGCGGTCCCGATCGGCGCCTCTGCAACGCGGACGACGTCGACCCCGGCTCCGCGCCGGCCCCCGAGGGCAACTGGATGGTGGGCCTGCGCGCGCCGGACATCCCGGTCCACGCCAGCGTGCGGGTCGAGCGGTTCTTCCGCTACCTGACCGAGAGCACGGGGGGCCGTAAGCTATTTCGCAACTGGCTGAAGCGGAGCGGTCGCTATCACGACGTCGTCGCGCGTGCGCTCCACGACCGCGGCATGCCGCAGGATCTCGAGGCGCTCGTCTTCGTCGAGAGCGGGTATTCCCCCACCGCCGTGTCGAGCGAGGGGGCGATGGGCCTGTGGCAGTTCATGCCCGGCACCGCCCACGTGTACGGCCTCGCCGTCGACGAGGACTACGACGAGCGGCGCAGCATCGAGAAGGCGACGGAGGCGGCCACCCGGTATCTCTCGGATCTCTACGAGCGGTTCGGGTCGTGGGAGCTCGCGATGGCGGCCTACGACATGGGCTACGGGCGCCTCACGCAGCGGGTGCAGCAGCTGTCGACCAACGACTACTGGACGCTGTCGCTCGTTCGCGGCGCCATCCCGGACGAGGCTCTCGCCTACGTTCCGAAGATCATCGCCGTGGCCCTGCTTCTCCGGAACCTCGATCGCTTCGGGTTCGACGAGGTGCAGCAGGATCCGCCGCTCACCTCGTCGGAGCTCGACGTCCCCGGCGGCACGCCGCTGCGTCTCATCGCTCGCGCCGCCGGGACGAGCGTCGACCGCCTCCACGTGCTGAACCCCGAGCTTCTCACGGCGTACGTGCCCGATCGTGGCACCACGATCCCGCTTCACGTGCCGCCTCGTGGCGTGGCCCGCGCGCAGACGATGTTGCCGCGCCTCCTCTCTCACTTCCACCCCGGCGGCGGCGAGGACGACGTGGGCGACCGCTTCGACTGGGGCGCCGAGGAGCTGGCGCCGGCGCCGACCCGGCGCGCGCCGAGGACGTCGATGCTCTGGAACGACCCGATGACGGCGCAGCCGAGCGGCCGCGCGCCGCTCGAGATGCCCGAGACCGCCGAGCGCGACACGCCGGACGACGGAGCGCCCGCCGAGGCCGACACCGTCGTCTTCTATCGCGTCGACGACGGGGAGACGCTCCCGGCCATCGCGCGGCGCTTCGGCATCAAGACGGCGCGGGTCGTCGCCGACAACCGACTGGATCCCGCCGCCAAGCTCCAGAAGGGCATGCTCCTCAAGCTTCACGTACCTCGTGCTTCACTTTCTCGCCTCGCCAGCGAGAGGCCTCTCGATGACTCGCAGTACGCGCCCCCCGTTCAGCTGGACGGCGGCGCAAGCCCCGACGATGACACGACGATCGCAGCTCCAGCTCCTTCCAACGGGACGCCCGAGGTGAGAACGCCGCGTGATGACATCGATCCCTTTGCTCCGGCCCATCCGGGTCCCCGCACGAAACACCCGCATGGTGGGCGTTCAAGCGGAAGGCGTTCGATGGCAGACTTCCCGGAGCTGTTTGCACGCAAACCCTGAACCTTGAATCGAGGTCGCGGTG
Organism: Polyangiaceae bacterium; assembly: GCA_050012715.1. Taxonomy (GTDB): domain Bacteria; phylum Myxococcota_A; class Polyangia; order Polyangiales; family Polyangiaceae; genus Palsa-1150. The sequence continues at coordinate 3,919 of JBEKGQ010000084.1, read as the reverse complement.
CTCGTCGCAGAACCACGCTCCCTACTGAAGACACTCAATTCCACATGCACTCGCGCCCTCGAAGGGGCGGCCAGCGCGTGCGTCGCCGCGCGTCATTACGAGGTGACCGTCGAGCACGTGCTCGTCGCGTTGCTCGATGACCTCGACAGCGATCTGCACAAGATCCTGCCCCACTACGAGATCGACCCGGCGTACATGCGCTCGACGATCCAGCGCTACCTCGGGGATCTGCGCAGCGGCAACGCCGGCAAGCCGACGTTCGGCAACCTGCTCTTCGAGCTCTTCCAGGACTCGTGGGTCTACGCGTCCACCGAGCTCGGCGAGGCGAAGATTCGCTCCGGCGCGCTCCTCGCGCGCCTGGCGATGGCGCCGAGCCGTTACTTGCCCTTCGAGCTCCCCGTCCTCGAGAAGATCGAGCGCGAGGATCTCCGCAAGAACCTGCCGACCATTGCCGCCGGAAGCGGCGAGGCCGGCTCGGTGCGTGCGCTCGGCGAAGGCGCGGCGACCAGCGCCGCCGGAGCCCCTGGCACCGGAGGCAAGGCGGCGAAGGGAGCGGCGACCGGGCTCGGGGCTCCCGAGGGGCCGCTCGCCAAGTTCACGACCGACCTCACGCAGCGCGCGAAGGAGGGTGGGCTCGACCCGGTCTTCGGTCGCGAGCCGGAGATCCGCAGCGTGATCGACATCCTCGTCCGCCGCCGCAAGAACAACCCCATCATCGTCGGTGAGGCCGGGGTCGGAAAGACGGCGCTCGTCGAGGGGCTCGCGAACGCGATCGCCGAGGGCAACGTCCCCGATCAGCTGAAGAACGTCCACGTGCTGACGCTCGATCTCGGCGCCCTCCAGGCGGGGGCCGGCGTGAAGGGCGAGTTCGAGAAACGGCTGCAGGGCGTCATCACCGAGGTGAAGGCGTCGCCAAAGCCCATCGTCCTGTTCATCGACGAAGCCCACACCATCATCGGCGCGGGCGGTCCCCAGGGAGGCGGCGACGCGGCCAACCTGCTCAAGCCCGCGCTCGCCCGCGGCGAGCTGCGCACCATCGCGGCGACGACCTGGGCCGAGTACAAGAAGTACTTCGAAAAGGACGCGGCGCTCGAGCGGCGGTTCCAGCCGGTCAAGGTCGAGGAGCCGTCGATCGAGGTCGCGACCCTCATGATCCGGGGCCTCGCGAAGAGGTTCGAGGAGGCTCACCAGATCGTCATTCAGGACGAAGCGGTTCGAGCCGCGGTGACGCTGTCGAGCCGCTACATCACCGGCCGACAGCTGCCCGACAAGGCGGTCGATCTCCTCGACACCGCGTCTGCGCGAGCGAAGATCGTTCGCGCGGCCCGTCCGGCGGTCATCGACGACGCCATGGCGGCGCTCGCCGGGGTCGAGCGCGAGCTCCAGGCTTACGATCGCGACTACGCCGCCGGCATCTCGATCGACGAGGAGGCCAAGGAGGCGGCCCTCGCGCGGCAGACGCAGCTCAAGGCCGACCTCGAGACGTACACGAAGCGGATGACCGAGCAGCGCGCGATCGTCGACCGCATCGACGCCCTCCGCAAGGAGGTCTCCGGCGGCGCCGAGGCGAAGCGCCCCGAGCTCACCGCGGAGCTCGACAAGCTGAAGGCGATCAAGGCCGAGGAGCTCCTCGTCCACGCCGACGTCGACGAGGCCCTGGTCGCGTCGATCATCTGCGACTGGACGGGCATCCCGGTCGGCAAGATGGTCAAGGACGACGTCGACGCCATCCTGCGCCTCGAGGATCGCATGCGCGCCCGGGTGCGCGGTCAGGACGGCGGTCTCGCCGCCATCGCGCGGGAGCTTCGCGCCGCTCGCTCCGGCCTGAAGCCGCCGCAGCAACCGCTGGGCGTATTCCTGCTCGTCGGCCCCAGCGGCGTCGGCAAGACGGAGACGGCGCTCGGCCTCGCCGAGCTGCTCTTCGGCGGTGAGCGCTTCATCGTCACCATCAACATGAGCGAGTTCCAGGAGCGCCACACGGTGGCGAAGCTCATCGGCTCGCCGCCCGGGTACGTGGGCTTCGGCGAAGGCGGCGTCCTCACCGAAGCGGTGCGCCAGCGACCGTACTCCGTCGTCCTCCTCGACGAGTGCGAGAAGGCCGACCGCGAGGTGCTCAACATCTTCTACCAGGTGTTCGACAAGGGCATGCTGGCGGACGGCGAAGGACGCATCATCGACTTCAAGAACACCGTCGTCATCCTGACCAGCAATCTCGCGACGGATCTCATCACGAGCGCGGCGATGCCGGGCAGCCCCGTGCCGCCCATCGAGGACGTCATCTCGCTGGTGAAGCCGACGCTGTCGGCCCACTTCAAGCCCGCGCTCCTCGCGCGCATGACGGTGGTGCCCTTCTATCCGATCGGCACCGAGGCCCTCCTCGAGATCGTGAAGATGAAGCTCGGGGCGGTGGTGAAGCGCGCGAAGGAAGCGCACGGCATCGACCTCGGCGTCGACCCGAAGGTCTACGAGGCGATCGCCGACCGGTGCAAAGAGGTGGAGAGCGGCGCCCGTAACGTCGACCACATCCTGCGGGGGACGGTCCTCCCGCTCGTTTCGTCGGAGATCCTCACGCGCATGGCGGCGGGCGCCCCGCTCGAGAACATGCGTCTCTCGCTCTCCACCGACGGCGCCATCATCTGCACCGACGGAGCGGGATGATGTTTCCGGCACGCGCCACGGTCCTCGTCAGTCTCGCGATCACCATCGGGGCCGCCATCGGCGGCCTCGGGCTCGCGTGCTCCAGCTCCGCACCGGTCATCGTCCAGCCCCCGAAGTCGTGCACCCTGCAGATCGTCGGGATGACGATCATCGCGTCACCGAAGATCAACCCGGAGGAGGACGGCAGCCCGCGCCCCGTCCAGCTCCGGCTCTACCAGCTGAAGACGGACAACCGGCTCCTCAACGCGTCCTTCGATCAGGTGTGGAAGGACGACAAGACCACCCTGGGCGACGATCTCGTGAAGGTCGACGAGTTCCCGGTCTACCCGGACACCCGCACCGAGGTGAAGTTCGAGCGGGATCCGGCGGCGCTCTTCGTCGTCGGCGTCGCGCTGTTCCGCAACCCCAAGGGCCACACCTGGTGGACGGAGTTCGAGCTCCCGCCGGCTCCGGGCAAGGGCGACTGCATGTTCGCCGACCCCAAGTGCAGCGGACCGGATTGCCAGAAGGAAGCCGGCGCTCCCCCCTTGGCGCCGCACTTCTCGATCTGGATCGACGAGGCGCGCATCGACGACGGAGCCGACCACCTCGACGAGTACCCGGACGCGACGCGGATCCGCCAGCTCTACCTCCGCTTCCCGTCCACCGGCGGCGCGCCGAGCATGCCGTCGACGCCCTCGACGCCCTCGATGCCCTCCACACCGTCCACGCCCTCGATGCCGTCGACCCCGTCGGTGCCTCAGGCGCCTCAGGCGCCGTCCACCCCCAGCGTCGGGGTGCCCAGGTGAAGCCTCGCAAGCTCGTCTGGACGGAGGGGCTGTTCGTCACGCAGCACCACTTCCAGCAGCTCGATCGCTACCACGAGTGGTTGAGCTCCGAGCGCCTCCGCGCCGCGGTGCCCTACGACTGGGGTGTCCTCGAGGCCGAGGTCGACGAGCGAGCCCTCGCCGCCGAGCAGTTCAAGCTCAATCGGCTCTCGGTGGTGCTCCCGGATGGCTCACCCATCGAGCACGGCGAAGGCGCCGGCGATCCGGTGCCTCCGCGCGCGTTCGGTACGGCGTTCCCCGCCCAGGTGAAGTCGCTCGACGTCTTCGTCGCGCTCACGCACGAGAGCGACAACATGCCCAACGTCGATCTCGACGGGAAGAGCGGCGGCGCCGTGCGCTACCTGCGCGAGCAGGCGTCGGTGCTCGACGTGAACACCGGCGTGGGCGAGCACAACCTCCAGTACGCCCGACCGAACCTGAGCCTCCTCTTCGGC